>CAJJZM010000028.1:0-19797 GCA_905197595.1 uncultured Collinsella sp. | reverse complement strand
CTCGACCCCACCTCGGGCACCGTTGATTCGCTCATGCGTCTCGACCTCCCCGCTGGCGTCGACATCGACATCAAGCTCTAAGCGATATCGCTCATAGCTTACAGAGCCCCGCTGTCATTACGGCAGCGGGGCTCTTTTGTTTGGCATGATGGGTTTGGATCGCCGGGTAAGGCTGCCGAACGGCTGGCTGTGGCGACCTACTCACTCAAGGGGCGCAATGACGCCTCCTCAAAATGGAAGGATCGCAAGCCGTCTTCTGTTTCGATGCACGCGCGACCAAAGGCATCGACGGTTTTAAAGATGCCGCGTGCCAGCTCGTCTCCAGCGGGTGAGCGGGCGATAACGTGCTTCCTAATCCAATTGAGGTGAGCGATATATTCGTCGTGGACGGGCGCGATCGGACCGGCGTCTTTTTCCTTGGCGTTGAGGCGCTCTGCCCAGGCATCTACAGCGTCTATAACTGCGTGATAGACCTCATCGAGGAGCATGTCGACGGCAGGAACGTTCTCGTTAAGGTCCGAGAGGCCAATTGCCGCCAGGCCGCCATCGGGCACCTCTTGGGGCGCATAGTTCACATTGACGCCAATGCCGCATACGGCGAAAGGTTTGCCTTCGTTATCGCGTGCGGCCTCGACCAGAATGCCGCCGAGTTTGCGTTCACGCGCGACCAGGTCGTTGGGCCATTTGAGGCCAATTTCGTTTGCAAGACCCTGTTTTTCGAGCGCCTCGAGCACCGCTAGGCCGCTGACGGCGGCAAGACCAGAGTACTTCGCAGGATTAACGCATGGACGCAGGACAATCGAAAGCAATAGGTTGCCGGCGGTTGAATCCCACTTGTGGCCGCGCCGGCCGCGTCCTGCCGTCTGAGCCTGGGCGGCAAGTCCCGTGCCGTGCGGCGCTCCCTGTTTTCCTGCTTCGAGCAGGTCATCGTTGGTCGATCCGGTTACGTCGACTATCGTTAATTTGGCATCCATTATGGCTGCCACCTCCTTAATGAATAAGTGAATAACGCAATGGTCTCGAGAGATAGACACAATGTGAAGCCTTTGTCGCATTTGGACAATTTAATGTTAACACGTCAACAACGACAAAATTGCGCTATCCTCTCTTGGTCGATGTAAACACGTCAACAACTCAAAGGAGGTTAGTGATGGGTTTCACGATTCTTGGAACAGGCTCGGCGCTTCCTGAGCGCAGTGTTTCCAATGACGAGCTGTCCGAGTTCCTCGATACCTCGGATGAGTGGATTTTTACCCGCACAGGTATCAAGAGCCGCCACGTCTGCACCACCGAGTCACTTGACGACCTTGCCGTAGCGGCGAGCGAGCGGGCACTCCGGGTGTCCGGAATCGACGCGAGCCAGCTGGATCTGATCGTCTGCTCGACGACGACAGGTGATCACCTTGTTCCCGCTGAGGCGTGTGCCGTTGCTGAGCGACTAGGCGCGACGTGCCCTGCCTTCGATGTCTCGGCGGCTTGTGCCGGCTTCGTATTTGCGCTCGATGTCGCCGAGGGCTATATCGCCCGCGGTCGCGCCGAGCACGTGCTGGTCGTTGCCGCCGAGCAGATGACGCGCGCGCTCGATTGGACCGACCGTGCCACGTGCGTGCTCTTTGGCGATGGGGCAGGCGCCGCAGTGATTGGGGCTGGGGGAGACAACCCCCTTGCCGTTGAGCTTTCGACGGCGCCCGACGTCGAGACGTTGCGCGTTCCCGGTCTGGTCGGTACCTCGCCGTTTAAGGCCTCCGCAGATAGCGAGAGCGTGCTGTCCATGAATGGCCGCCGCGTGTTCAAGTTCGGCGTCAACGCCATCTGCGACACGGTCCATAAGCTTGCGAGCGATGCGGGCATTTCGGTCGAAGACATCGATCATTTTGTATTCCATCAGGCTAACGAACGAATCCTGAGTCAGGCGGTCAAGCGCCTCGGCGTGCCAGACGAGCTCATGGTTCGAACGCTGCGGGAGACCGGCAACATTTCGAGCGCCTGCATTCCCTTTGCGCTTGACCGACTGGCACGCACCGACGCACTGAATGTGGGCGACACCATCGCCCTCGTTGGATTTGGCGCCGGCCTGGATATAGGTGGCTATCTGCTTCGTTGGAAGTAGTCGCACATAGGAAATAAAACCGCCCCTAGGGCACAAACAAAGGAGAACTACCATGGCAGATCAGAAGACCTTCGAGCGCGTTTGCGACGTTATCCGCGAGACGGCTGGCCTTGACGACGTCGAGATGAGGCCCGAGTCAACGCTCGAGGAGATTGGTCTCGACAGCCTTGGCACTGTCGAAATCCTCGTCGCCGTCGAGGACGAGTTTGGCATTGAGCTCGATACCGAGGAGAATCCCAAGACGGTCGGCGAGTTCGTCGATACGGTCGAGGCGGCATTGGAGAAGTAGTGATGCTCAAGTCTCCTCTCTGCGATCTGCTCGGCATCGAAAAACCCGTGTTCCAGGGTGGCATGGCCTGGATTGCCGACGCCTCGCTGGCATCTGCCGTGTCCGAGGCAGGCGGCTTAGGGATTATCGCGGCCATGAATGCCGACGCAAACTGGCTGCGCGATCAGATTCACGAGCTGCGCGCCAAGACGGATAAGCCCTTTGGCGTCAACGTTATGCTCATGAGCCCGTTTGTCGACGAGGTCGCACAAGTGGTGATTGATGAGCAGGTGCCCGTTGTGGTGACCGGCGCCGGCAATCCCACCAAGTACATGAAGGCCTGGGGCGATGCGGGCATCAAGGTTATTCCCGTCGTGGCTTCGGTGGCGCTGGCGCGTCTCGTGGCGCGTCGCGGAGCCACTGCCGTGGTTGCCGAGGGTACCGAATCAGGCGGCCATATTGGCGAGACCTCGACGATGGCACTGGTGCCGCAGGTTGTCGATGCGGTCGATATTCCCGTGGTTGCGGCTGGCGGCATCGCCGATGGCCGCGGTGTAGCGGCCGCCTTTATGCTCGGCGCTGCCGGAGTCCAGGTGGGAACACGCTTTCTGGTCGCAAACGAGTGCACCGTATCCGAACAGTACAAAGAGTTGGTGCTCAAGGCAGGCGACACGTCGACGCGTGCGACCGGTCGCTCGACGGGACATCCGGTTCGCGCCCTCAAGAGTCCCTTCACCAACGCGTATGCCAAGAACGAGGCGGCTGGCGCAAGCCCCGAGGAGCTCGGGGCCATGGGCACGGGCGCGCTTCGTAAAGCCGCAAAGGACGGTAATTACGAAGAGGGTTCGTATTTGTGCGGACAGATTGCCGGAATGGTCAACGAACGCCAGAGCGCGCGTGAAATCGTTGACGATCTGGTCGATGGCGCCGTGCGCGTCCTGAAGGGTGCGTCCGCATGGGTAGCGTAGCGTTTCTGTTTGCCGGCCAGGGTGCCCAACACCCCGCGATGGGCGTCGACCTGATCGAGGCATCGCCGGCGGCCGCCGAGGTGTTCGCCATTGCCGACGAGGTGCGCCCGGGGACCAGCGAGCAGTGCCGGAGCGCCTCCAGGGAGGAGCTCTCGCAGACCGAGAACACGCAGCCGTGCGTGTTCGTTCACGACCTGGCAGCGGCTATCGCCCTGCGTGAGCGCGGCGTGGTGCCTGCCGCCTGTGCGGGATTCTCGCTGGGCGAGGTCGCCGCGCTCACCTTTGCGGGGGTATTCGATACGCGAGCGGGCTTTGAGCTCGTGTGCGAGCGCGCGGCGCTGATGGCCGCGGCTGCCGAGCGCCATCCGGGCGGCATGCGCGCCGTCATCAAGCTCGATGCGGTGCAAGTCGAGGGCCTGGCAAAACAGGCCGGCGAGGACTGCTGGCCGGTCAACTACAACAGTCCCCAGCAGACGGTTGTGGCCGGAGCGCCCGATGCGTTGCAGAACCTCGACGCCCTGGTAAAAGAGGCTGGCGGTCGCGCCATGAAGGTCGCGGTGTCGGGTGCATTCCATAGCCCCTATATGGCCGAGGCGACTGAGGGGCTGGCGACGTATATCCAAGCCGGGCACGCCCCGTCCCCTTTGCTGATTCCGGTCATGGCAAATATGACGGCGGCTCCCTATCCGGCCGACCCGCAGGCGGCATCGGAGGTGCTGGCCAACCAGGTGAGTCATGCCGTGCGCTGGGTCGACACGCTGCATGCTCTGCAGGATCAAGGCATCGACACGTTTATTGAGGTCGGCCCCGGCAAAACGCTGTCGGGCCTGGTCAAGCGTACGTTGAGCGACGTTCGTGCGTATTCATGCGAAACGGCCGAGCAGGCCGCAGCTATTGCCGACGAGCTCGCATAGTCCACAGGGCTGTAACCCGAAAGGAATGACATGGGCAATTTAAACAACGGCGCGCTCGGGCGCGACGGATCGCGCCGTGTGGCGCTGATCACGGGCGGCTCGCGGGGTATCGGCCGTGCCTGCGCTGTCGGTCTGGCGGAGGACGGCTTTGATATCGCCGTCGTCTATGCCGGTAGCGTCGATGCGGCGCGCGAAACGTGCGAAGCCTGTGAGGCGGTTGGCGCCACGGCGCGCGCATATCGATGCGATGTGGCCGACCCCGCTGCCGTCAACGCGTGCGTGGAAGCGGTCTTCAACGACTTTGGCTCCATTTGGGCGCTCGTCAACAACGCCGGCATCACCCGCGATGGCCTGCTCATGCGCATGGGCGATGACGCCTTCGATCGCGTGCTCGATGTCAATCTCAAGGGAACATTCAATATGACGCGCGCGCTCACCAAGACCTTTATGCGCCAGCGCGGCGGTTGCGTCGTCAACATGAGCTCGGTCGTGGGCCTGATGGGCAACGCCGGACAGGCCAACTACGCTGCCTCCAAGGCGGGCGTGATAGGGCTTACCAAGGCGGTGGCGCGCGAGCTTGCGCCCCGCGGCGTACGAGTGAACGCGGTCGCCCCCGGGTTTGTCGAGACAGATATGACGGCAAAGCTCTCGGATAAGGTGCGCACGGCGTGTGAGGAGCAGATTCCCCTGAAGCGCATGGCGCGCCCCGAGGAAGTGGCCGGCGTGGTGCGCTTTTTGGCGAGCGATGCGGCTTCCTACATTACGGGCGAGGTTGTACGCGTGGACGGCGGAATGGCGATGTAGAAACCAGGGCCGAAGAACGGCTTGGATGAGGAGACCATGATGGAACAGAGAGTTGCAATCACCGGCATCGGTGCCGTATCGCCGCTCGGCAACACGGCGCTTGCCACTTGGGCGGCTATGTGCGCCGGCGCGTGCGGTATCGGCCCGATTACGCACTTCGATACCGATGCGTTTGCCGTCAAGGTGGCGGCCGAGGTCAAGGGCTTTGACGGCAACGAGTACTTTGGTAAGCACGATGCCAAGCACCTCGACCCCTGCGTTCAGTTTGCACTGGCGGCGTCGGACGAGGCCGTGCACGATGCGGGCCTTGATGTCGAAGATGCCATCGATCGCGAGCGCCTGGGCGTCTACGTGGGTTCAGGCGTGGGCGGCATGCAGACACTCGTCGACAACGTCCACACGATTGCCGATCGAGGGCCTCGCCGTGCATCACCCTATATGATTGCGATGATGATCCCCAACATGGCTTCGGGCAACATCGCGATTCGCCATAAGGCAAAGGGCCCGACCCTACCCGTCGTGACTGCCTGCGCGACTTCTGCCCATGCGGTGGGTGAGGCGTTCCGCGCCATCAAGCACGGCTATGCCGACGCGATCCTCGCGGGCGGCGCCGAAGCAGCAATTATCCCCGATGCCGTTGCGGGCTTTACGTCCTGCCGCGCATTGACCACCAACCCCGATCCCGCGACGGCCTGCCGTCCGTTCGATGCAGACCGCGACGGCTTTGTGATGGGCGAGGGCGCCTGCGTGCTCGTGCTCGAGAGCATGGAACATGCGCAGGCGCGCGGTGCGCACATTTACGCCGAGGTCGTGGGCTACGGCAACACCGATGATGCCTATCACATCACGAGCCCCGATCCCGAGGCTGCCGGCATTGCCCGTGCGATATCGCTGGCGGTGGCCGAGGGCGACGTTAAGCCTTCCGAGGGCCTCTACATCAACGCTCACGGCACCTCGACCAAGCTCAACGATTCGTCCGAGACGGCGGGCATAAAGCGTGCGCTCGGCGAGGACGCGGCACGCGCCGCGCACGTCTCGTCGACTAAGTCGATGACCGGCCACATGATCGGTGCCACGGGTGCCATCGAGGTCATGGCCTGCGCCATGGCGCTCGAGCAGGGCGTGGTGCCGCCGACCATTAACTACCACACGCCCGATCCCGCCTGCGATCTTGACTACACGCCCAATCGCGCGGTTCGCGCCGACCTTACCTGGGCGCTTTCGACAAACCTGGGCTTTGGCGGGCACAACGCCGCCATCGCGCTGCGTAGATATACGAGGAGCTAGAGCATGGATTCCAAAAGACTTGCCGAGATAGCCGATGTTATGGAGGACCGCGGCCTCACGCGCGTACGCGTTGAGGAGCCCGATGGCACCGCGGTCGAACTCGAGCGCGCGAGCGCCGCGCAGCCGGTTGCCGTGCCCATGCCTATGCCGGGTGCCGTGACTGCTCCGGCGGTGGCTCCTGTCGCCATGCCTGCCGCCGCACCGGAGCCCGCCGCGCAGGCACCTGCCGCCGCACCGGAGCCCAAGGGCACCGAGGTGACCGCTCCCATGGTCGGCGTTTTCTATGCTGCCCCGGCGCCGGGCGACGAGCCGTTTGTGCACGTGGGCTCCAAGGTCAAGGCCGGTGAGACCCTCTGCATCATCGAGGCCATGAAGGTTCTCAACGAGGTGACGGCCGAGGCAGACGGCGAGGTGCTCGAGATCTGCGTGGTCGACGGCGACCTCGTGGAGTTCGGCAGTTGCCTTATGAGGATCGGATAGGTGATGTCCATGAACAAAGAAGAGCTCAAGAAGCTGTTGCCGCATCGCGAACCGATGCTTTTGCTCGACGAGGCCGAGCTGGTGGGCGACGAGGCCCACGGCAAGATCACGATTACGGGCGACGAGTACTTTTTGCAGGGGCATTTTCCGGGAAACCCGGTAGTCCCCGGCGTGATTCAGTGCGAGATGCTCGCCCAAAACTGTTGCGTGCTGCTGATGGGCGACGAGGAGGCGCGCGGCGCGACGCCGTTCTATACGAGCCTCGATAAGGTGCGCTTTAAGCGTCCGGTGCGCCCGGGCGACACGGTTGATCTGGTGTGCACCATTACGCGTGCGCGCGGGCCGTTCCGCTTTGCGACGGGTACCGCGAGCGTCAACGGTGAGGTTTGCTGCCGCGCCGATATGTCTTTTGCACTCATGCACGAAAGTTAAGGAAGGCTTCATGTTCGACAAAGTGCTCATCGCCAACCGCGGAGAAGTCGCGGTCCGTGTTATCCGCGCGTGCCGCGATATGGGCATCAAGACCGTCGCCGTTTATTCCACGGCCGATGCGGACGCGCTGCACGTGCAGCTTGCCGACGAGGCGTATTGCATCGGCGGCCCGCGTCTTGCCGAGAGCTACCTCAACGACGATGCCGTGCTCACCTGTGCCGTGAAGTCGGGGGCAAAGGCAATTCATCCCGGCTATGGCTTTTTCTCCGAGAAGGCGAGCTTCGTGCGCGACTGCGACAAGTATGGCCTGGCGTTTGTCGGTCCTTCGGCCAAGGTGATCGACAGCATGGGCGACAAGGACGCCGCGCGTCGAACGGCCGCCGCGGCGGGCGTGCCCATCGTGCCGGGCTGCGATTTGCTCAAAAGTCCCGAGGAGGCAACGGCCGAGGCTGAGCGCATTGGCTGCCCCGTGCTTATTAAGGCGCGTGCGGGTGGAGGCGGCCGCGGTATTCGCAAGGTCGAGCGCGTGGAAGATGCGGCAAAGGCGTTCATCGAGGCGCGTGCCGAGGGCGAGGCCGTTTTTGGCGACGGCGAGTGCTACATGGAGAAGTTCGTCGCGCCGGCGCATCACGTTGAGGTGCAGATTATGGCCGATAAGCAGGGCCATGTGTTTTCGCTCGGCGAGCGCGAGTGCTCGGTGCAGCGCCGCAACCAAAAGCTGATCGAGGAGAGCCCCGCGCCGTGCCTCGACGGACGCGATGATATTCGCGCGCGCATGCACAAGGCCGCGCGCGACCTGGCTCGTGCCGTCGGCTATGAGGGTGCCGGCACCATTGAGTTTTTGTACTCAGATGACGGTAATTTCTACTTTATGGAAATGAACACGCGCCTGCAGGTTGAGCATCCGGTCACGGAGTTTGTGACCGATACCGACTTGGTCAAGTGGCAGCTGCGCGTGGCAGCCGGCCAGCCTCTGCCCTTTGAGCAGGAGGACATGCCGGTGCGCAACCACGCCATGGAGTGCCGCATCAATGCCGAAACGCCGGACTTTCTGCCGTCATGCGGAACGGTCACCGCGTTGCGTGTGCCGGGTGGTCCGCGCGTGCGCTGGGATTCGGCCATGTTTACCGGAGCGAACGTTCCGCCGTACTACGACTCCATGCTCGGCAAGCTCATCGTGTGCGCGCCCACGCGTGACGGTGCCATTCGCAAGATGCGCTCGGCCCTGGGCGAGCTCGTGATTGAGGGCGTGAGCGAAAATAGCGAGCTTCAGCTCGACGTGCTGGCAAACGACGAGTTCTTGTCGGGCATGTACCACACCGATCTGATGGGGCATCTCTATGCTGATGAATAGAAAAGCGAAGACGGTCAATGTCCTTGAGGGGCCGATAACCGAGTCGTGCGCCGAGTTCCCCGCGCGCCACGTGTTTGTCAAATGCCCGGAGTGCCGCCGTGTGATCGATGAGGCGCGCCTGCACGACAACCTCGAGGTCTGCCCTCGTTGCGGCAAACACTTTCGCGTGAGCGGTCGCGCGCGCATGCGCATGACGGTCGACGCGGGTACCTTTGAGGAATGGGATGCCAATCTGGCGTCGAAGGACTTCCTCTCGTTTCCCGGTTATGCCGACAAGCTTAAGAGCGTGAGCGAGCGTTCGGGCGAGCGCGATGCCGTTGTGTGCGGCAGGGGCAAAATCTGCGGCTGCGATACGGCGCTCTTCTTTATGGATGCCAACTTTATGATGGGCTCAATGGGCTCCGTGGTGGGCGAGAAGATCTGTCACGCATTTGAGCGTGCGACCGAGCTGGGATTGCCAGTCGTCGGCTTTACCGTTTCGGGCGGTGCGCGCATGCAAGAGGGCGTGACCTCGCTTATGCAGATGGCCAAGATTTCTGCGGCGGTTAGGCGCCACAGCGAGGCGGGCGGCCTGTATATCACGGTGCTCACCGACCCCACGACCGGAGGCGTAACCGCGAGCTTTGCCATGGAGGGCGACATTATCCTGGCCGAGCCCGATGCCCTGACGGCATTTGCCGGCCCGCGCGTGATCGAGCAGAACATGCACAAGCGCCTGCCCAAGGGATTCCAACGCTCCGAGTTTTTGCTGGAGCACGGCTTTTGCGATGCCGTTGTTCCGCGTGGTGAGATTGCGCTCACGGTAGGCGAGCTGCTGGCGCTGCACGAAGGGCACGCGCCCGGCCTGGGGGCGCCACATGAGATCGTGCATGCGGGTCGCCGCGGCAAAAAGCTGGGACACTTGTTTAAGCGCTCGACGGCACCAAAAACCGCGCTCGAGATTGTCAAGCAGACCCGCTCGGCAGATCGCGCCACGGCGGGTGAGATGATCTCGCTGGGCCTCGACGGATTCGTTGAGCTGCACGGCGACCGTTACTTTGGCGACGACGCCGCTGTGTTGGCTGGCATTGGCTGGAAAGACGGACGCCCCGTAACGGTCATCGCCATCGAGCGCGGCACCACGACCAAAGAGCGTATGCGCCGCAACTTTGGCATGGCGCATCCCGAGGGCTACCGCAAAGCGCGTCGCCTTATGCGCCAGGCCGAAAAGTTTGGTCGACCGGTTCTGTGCCTGGTCGATACCTCGGGCGCGTTTTGCGGCATCGGTGCCGAGGAGCGCGGCCAGGGTGAGGCGATCGCCCAGAATCTCATGGAGATGAGCGGCCTTAAGACGCCGATTGTCTCGGTGGTGACGGGCGAGGGCGGTTCCGGCGGCGCGCTGGCGCTGTCCGTGGCCGACCGCATCCTGATGCTCTCGAGCTCGGCCTATTCGGTCGTGAGCCCCGAGGCCTGTGCGTCGATCCTGTGGAAGGATACCGAGCGCGCGGATGAGGCCGCCGAGGCGCTGAAGCTCACGGCCCCCGATCTGTTGGCGCTCGGCATCATCGACGGCATTGTTGACGATAGGGGCCTGTCGCATGAGGAGATCGCCGGTGCCGTCATGTCCTCGGCATTTGATGCCTTCGATACGCTTGGGCAGCTCGATGGCGCGACCCTCACAAACCTCCGCTACGAAAAGTACCGCACAATCGGTCAGTACCGCACGATGTGACAAAGGAAAAGTCTGCATGTCACATTGGGAAAGGCGTTCCATGTCACAAGTTTCTAACACCTCGTTTACAACGACGGTCTCATCAAACGCCATGGCCGTGGTGGACTATCTGTCCAAAAGCATGATGTCGGCGCTGCCGTTTATTGTCTGCGCGGCGTTGTTCCGTACCGTCGCCGTCATTATGGGCGAAGGCATGCTGGGCCTGTGGTCTGCCGATTCCGAAATCTATCGCCTGTTCTACAGTTGGCTCTATAACGCCGGCTACTACTTTTTGCCCATTTATCTTGGTTGGGCGGCCGCCCGCCAGCTCGGTTGCTCGGAGCAGCTGGGCATGATGCTGGGCGGCGTATTGATTGCGCCCGATCTGCTTAAGCTCGTCGATGCCGCATCGACGACGGGGGCATCGATGACTTCCGTGTATGGCCTGCTTCCCGCGCCGGTCAACGATTACACGACGACTGTTATTCCGGTTCTCATCTCGGTGCCCGTGCTATGGCGAGTGGAGTGTTTCTTTCAGCGCGTTATCCCTAAGGCCGTGGCGTTTTCGTTCGTTCCGTTTGCAACCATGCTCGTCATGGTTCCGGTTTCGCTGTGCATTACGGCGCCGGCGGGCAGCTATCTGGGCATGCTGTTGGGACAGCTTATGTTTATGCTTGGCAATTCCGGTGGCATCGTGTCGCTGCTTACGCTCATGGGGCTTGCCGCGGGTTGGGAGTTCCTTAAGATTGCGGGCATCAGCAACGTTGTCCTATCGCTCGCCTATGCGCAGTTCATGAGTGTGGGAACGGATTCGTGCATTCTGATCGCCGCGACGATGGCAACGTTTGCCGTTTGGGGCATGCCCTTTGGTGCGTCGCTCCGCGTTGCGGATAAGGACGAGAAGACGCTCATGCTGGGCTATTCGATCTCGGGCGTTCTTGGCGGCGTAAGCGAGCCGGCGCTGTACGGTTGCGGTTTTAAATATGGCAGGTGCCTGACGTGCATGGCCATTGGCGGCGCCGTCGGAGGCCTTGTTGCGGCCGTGGGCCACGTTACGGCCTATACCATCGGCATGACGAATGTCCTCATGGTCATTGGCTTTGCCACGGGTGGCATCTCGAACCTGCTGTGGTGCTGCGCTGCCGGCGGTGTGGCATTTGCGGTGTCTGCGGCGCTGAGCTACTGCTTTGGCGTGGTGCCGGCGAAGGGGCAGGCGGCAGAAGACGGAGCCGATTCACCCGAAACCTCGAAGAGCGTGGCCGAAGCAAGCGCGTAAACCTGTGCGACACAAGGACGATTCCTTTGCCACATTCCAAGGCCGTGGTCCGTGTGGGCTGCGGCCTTTTTGTATCTGGAGGACAAAGTGGCTACACTACAATCCGTTTGAGCAATAGATATATAGGTAGTACCGTGGGGGCTGACGAAGATGGTCGAGTGGATTGTTAAGCGTGCGCAGGGCGACCGTGCGCGCGTGGGCACGTTGACGGGCGTGGTGTGTATTCTCGCCAATGTGGCGCTATGTGCTGCGAAGGGTGCAATTGGCGTGCTGTCGGGATCGGTTTCGATCGTGGCGGACGCTATGAACAACTTATCCGACGCAAGCTCAAACATCGTGAGCGTGCTGGGCTTTAAGCTGGCGAGTAAGCCCGCCGACCCCGAGCATCCTTACGGCCACGGTCGCTACGAGTACCTCTCTGGTCTAGTCGTGGCGGCGCTCGTGCTGCTCATTGGCCTCGAACTGGTAAAGTCCTCGGTGGAGCGCATCATCCACCCCGAACCTGTCGAGTTCTCGCTTGCCCTGGTGGCAGTCCTTGCGCTTTCGATGGTCGTTAAGCTGTGGATGGCGGCCCTCAACCAAAAGCTCGGCGATCGTATTGAGTCCGAGACGCTGCATGCGACCGCTCAGGACTCAAAGAACGATGTCCTAGCCACGGGTGCTGTGCTGGCGTGCGCAATTGTTTCGCAGGTGACGCACATCAATCTTGATGCATGGGTCGGCCTTGCCGTTGGCGCCTATATTGGCTGGAGCGGCTTTGAACTCATCCAGGATACGGTGAGCCCGCTTTTGGGCCAGGCGCCCGATCCTAAGCTGGTCAAGCACATTCGAGACAAGATCATGAGCTACCCCGGCGTTTTGGGCGTCCACGACCTTATGGTTCACGACTACGGCCCGGGCAGGAAGTTCGCAAGCGCTCACGCCGAGATGGCAGCCGAGGCCAGCCCGCTGAAAAGCCATGACACGCTCGACAATATTGAGCAGGCGTTTAGGAACGAAGACGGCATGATTGTCACGCTCCATTACGACCCCATCGTGACCGACGATCCCAAGGTGGCAAGCATGCGTTTGCGCATTAACGCCATGGCCCAGGAGATTGATAGCCGCCTCTCGATCCACGACTTGCGTTGCGTACCGGGCCCCACGCACACCAATGTGATTTTTGACTGCGTACGTCCCTCGGATTTGGCGATGAGCGCCGAGGACCTAAAGCACGCGTTGGCGAAACGTGTCGAATCCGAATATCCCAAGTCGATTGCCAAGATTACGATCGACGAAGACTACGTAGACCATACCCACGAGTAGGGCTGCGCCGGTAAAGCAAGTTATACAGAAGGGGAGAGCATGAAGCGTCTATATCTACTCCGCCACGGCCAGACGGAATTCAACGTCAAAAAGCTGGTCCAGGGCCGCTGCGATTCACCGCTCACCGATTTAGGTCGTCATCAGGCACAGGCGGCAGCCACATGGCTCAAAGCTCACGACGTCGTACCCGACAAAGTGATTTCTTCGCCCTTAGGTCGAGCCATGGATACAGCAAGTCTCGTTGCGACCGAACTCCTCGGCCCAAGCGCCGCCGTCGAGCCCTGCGAAGGCATTATCGAGCGCGGCTACGGCACCTTCGAAGAAGGCCCCCACGACGCCCTACCCACCGACGTCTGGGATCCAGGTGAGGAGTTGGTTCCCTTTGGAGGAGAAGGAAGTCATGCCCTGCAGGAGCGCATGGTAGGCACCCTCACCAATCTCATGGGCGCCAAGGGCATCGAAACCCTCCTAGCAGTAAGCCACGGCAGCGCCAGCCGCCAATTTATCAAGGCTGTAGCCCCAGGGGGCTTCGAGTTCCCAACAAAACTCCCCAACTGCGCCATCATGATCTTCGATTTTGATGATGCGCGAGAAGAGGACGATGCGCCCCAATGCAAGTTCACCTTGCAGCAAATTGTGGACCCCCAACAAAGTCATTAGCCTGAACGAGCAGAGTTAAGCAGACATCAACGTGGCGTTCCCAGTGTGCGGCGGAGGGGGCGGGCCTGAGACATATTAAGGTTGTCGCGAGTTCCGCACGAACAGGAGAGCACTTAATGTGCTCTCCGTCGTGAGCAGGACTGTAGAGCAGCAACCTTAATATGTCTCAGGCCCGCCCCCTCCGCCGCACACTGGGAACGTGCCACGCACTTTACCTGCGTAAACAATGTGAGTGAAATATGAATCTCGATGGATACGCCCGCAGCCGTGTATACTAAACAGCTGTGTGTAACCAGGGGAGTATTCTGGCTGGACAAAATGCCTGCTTAATAGGGTTGTCAGGTAGTCCGGACGCAATACAAGGCTGGGGAGCACGTCGTGTAAGTAGTGGTCCTCTAGGGGCGTACGCTCGGTGGTGTACGCATTGTCCCAAGACCACGCGAGAGTTGGGATCATATCTTGATCAGCATGATTCTCGGCCGCAAGATTGGCATGACCCAGGTTTGGGACGAGGACGACAACGTCGTTCCCGTCACGGTCATCCAGGCTGGCCCCTGCGCTGTCTCGCAGGTTAAAACTCAGGCAACCGACGGCTATGACGCCGTCCAGATCGGTTTCGGCGACATCAAGGCCAAGAACGTGAACAAGCCCATGGCTGGTCACTTCGCCAAGGCCGGCGTCGAGCCTGTCCGCTTCCTTCGTGAGGTCCGCGTCGAGAACGGCGAGGAGCACAAGGTCGGCGAGGTCGTCACCGTCGCTGATTTCGCTGATGTCGAGAAGGTCGACGTCATCGGTACCTCCAAGGGTAAGGGCTTCCAGGGTCGCATCAAGCGCTGGGGTCAGCGCCGCGGTCCTATGACGCATGGTTCTCACTTCCAGCGTCACCCCGGTTCTATCGGTCAATGCGCCTATCCTGCGCGCGTCCTCAAGGGCGTCAAGATGGCCGGTCACATGGGTAACGAGCGCGTTACCGTCAAGAACCTTTCCGTTGTCCGCATCGATGCCGAGCAGAACCTCATCTTGGTCAAGGGCGCTGTCCCGGGTGCCAAGAATGGTCTCGTTGCCATCCGTATGGCCTAAGGGCCCAGCCCATTTAGCCCAGCGTCATACCAAGGAGAACACTTAAATGGCAAAGTTTGAAGTAAAGAACAGCGAGGGCAAGAAGGTCGCCGAGGCCGAGCTCGCCGCTGAGGTGTACGGCATCGAGCCGAACATCCACGTTATGCACCACATCGTCAAGTGCCAGATGGCCTCTTGGCGTCAGGGCACCCAGTCCGCTAAGGGCCGCTCTGAGGTTTCCGGTGGCGGCAAGAAGCCTTGGCGTCAGAAGGGCACCGGCCGTGCCCGCCAGGGTTCCATCCGTGCTGCTCAGTGGCGTCACGGTGGCGTTGTCTTCGCCCCCAAGCCCCGTTCCTACGCTAAGCGTATGAACAACAAGGAGGTCAAGCTGGCTATGCGCTCCGCGCTGTCCGCCAAGCTGGCCGATGGCGAGCTCGTGCTCGTCGACGACTACGGCTTCGAGAAGCCTTCCACCAAGGCTGCCGTCGCCATGCTCAAGGCTCTCGGCCTTGAGGGCAAGCGTCTGACCATCATCGTTCGCGATGAGGACGTCAACGCCTACCTGTCGTTCCGCAACATTCCCAAGACGTTCATCATCACTGCCGACGAGGCCAACACCTACGATCTCGTTAACAACAACGCCGTGCTGATGCCCGCCGACATCGCCGCTCACTTCGGGGAGGTGCTTGCATAAATGACCGCCCACGAGATCATCATCCGTCCGATCGTGTCCGAGCGTTCCTTCTCCGGCATGGAGCAGAACAAGTACACGTTCGAGGTCGCCAAGGATGCTAACAAGTATCAGATCAAGGACGCTGTCGAGGAGATCTTCGGCGTCAAGGTCGTTCGCGTGAACACCCTGACGGTCAAGCCCAAGACCAAGCGCGTGCGCTATGTCGCTGGCAAGACCCGTTCTTGGAAGAAGGCCATCGTCACGCTGGCCGAGGGCGACACCATCGAGGTCTTTGGCAACCAGGCCTAAGACTCGCTGCTGTTGAGTGAGCTCATGCCTCCCAAATAGGGGAGGCGAGAGCTCAAGGTTTTGGGCGTATAAAATGGACACGCCCGGAACCGTGTATACGTCCGGTGTCATCGCACCCGAGGCAGAACCTCGAATCCCTGTCTGCGATGGCTAACGGATTCCTATTGAAAGGGATTGTAATGGCTGTAAAGCACCTTAAGCCGACCTCCGCTGGTAGGCGTTGGCAGACGATCTCCGATTTCTCCGAGATCACCTGCACCAAGCCTGAGAAGTCTCTTCTCGAGCCCCTGCCCAAGAAGGCCGGTCGTAACAACAACGGCCGCATCACCACCCGCCACCAGGGCGGCGGCGTGAAGCGTCGTTACCGCGTGATCGACTTCAAGCGCAACAAGGACGGCGTGCCCGCCAAGGTTGCCACGATCGAGTACGATCCGAACCGTTCCGCTCGCATCGCTCTGCTGCACTACGCTGACGGTGAGAAGCGCTACATCCTGGCCCCCAAGGGCCTCGAGGTCGGTCAGACCATCATGTCCGGTTCTGACGCCGACATCAAGCCGGGCAACGCTCTGCCCCTCGCCGACATCCCCGTCGGTACGCTCATCCACGCCGTCGAGTTCCAGCCGGGTAAGGGCGCTGCTATCGCCCGTTCCGCCGGTAACTCCTGCCAGCTGATGGGTAAGGAGGGCAAGTACGCTATCGTCCGTATGCCTTCCTCCGAGATGCGCCGCATCCTCGTTACCTGCCGCGCCACCGTCGGTGAGGTCGGCAACGCCGATCACGCCAACATCGTCATCGGCAAGGCCGGCCGTAAGCGTCACATGAACGTGCGCCCGACCGTCCGCGGTACCGTCATGAACCCTGTCGACCACCCGCACGGCGGTGGCGAGGGCAAGAACCACACCTCTGGTCGTCCCTCTGTTACCCCCTGGGGTAAGCCGACGAAGGGCCTTCGTACGCGCAAGAAGAAGAAGGTCTCGAACCAGCACATCATTCGTCGCCGTAAGAAGTAATTTCGGATACCGAGTTTTAGGAGAAAGCACTTATGAGCAGAAGTCTCAAAAAGGGCCCGTTCGTGGAGACTCGCCTTCTCTCGCGTATCACCGCGATGAACGAGGCTGGCAAGAAGGACGTCGTGAAGACCTGGTCCCGCGCGTCCACCATCTTCCCCGAGATGGTTGGTCACACCATCGCCGTCCACGACGGCCGCAAGCATGTGCCCGTGTATGTTACCGAGTCCATGGTTGGTCACAAGCTCGGCGAGTTCGCGCCGACTCGTACGTTCCGTGGCCACAAGGCCAAATAGGGGGTTAACCGTAAATGGCAACTAAGTCTATTGAAACTGAGGCCACCGAGGTTCGCGCCGTCGCTAAGTACGTGCGTGTTTCCCCCAGCAAGGCCCGCCTGGTGGTCGATCTGATCCGCCGCAAGCCTGTCGCTCAGGCCTTCGACATCCTCCACTTCTGCGACCGCGCCGTCGCCGTGGATGTCGAGAAGGTTCTCCGTTCCGCCGTTGCGAACGCCGAGAACAACAACGGTCTGCGTGCCGACAACCTGGTTGTCGCCGCTGCCTATGTTGACGAGGGTCCGACGCTTAAGCGCATCCGTCCCCGCGCCAAGGGTTCCGCTTCTCGCATTCTGAAGCGTACTTCCCACATCACCGTCGTCGTTGCTCCTCGAAAGGAGGCGTAAAGCTGTATGGGTCAGAAAGTCTACCCCACCGGCTTCCGTCTTGGCATCACCGAGAACTGGCGCTCCCGCTGGTTCGCAGAGAAGGATTACGCTAAGACCCTCGGTAACGATCTCGAGATCCGCAAGTACCTCGAGAAGCGTCTTTCCCGCGCAGCTGTCTCCCGCGTCGAGATCGAGCGCGCTGGCGACAAGGTGAAGGTCATCATCCTCACCGCTCGCCCCGGCGTTGTCATCGGTAAGAAGGGTGCCGAGATCGATACCCTCCGCACCGAGCTCGAGAAGGTCGCTGGCGTCTCCAAGGGCCAGCTCTCCGTCGACGTTGTCGAGATCAAGCGCCCCGAGCTCGACGCCAATCTCGTTGCTCAGTCTATCGCCGAGCAGCTCGAGGGCCGCGTTGCCTTCCGTCGCGCCATGCGCAAGGCTGTCCAGTCTGCCCGCAAGGCCGGCGCTAAGGGCATCCGTATCCAGTGCTCCGGTCGTCTCGGCGGTGCCGAGATGGGCCGTCGTGAGTGGTACCGCGAGGGTCGCGTGCCTCTGCACACCCTCCGTGCCAAGATCGACTACGGCATGGCTGTCGCCAGCACCACCATGGGCGCTTGCGGCGTGAAGGTCTGGATCTACCTGGGCGAGAAGCTCCCGGGCCAGCCTGTTCCCAACCCTGCACTCGAGGGCTCTTCCCGTCCTCGTCGTCGTAACTCCGAGAGGAGGGGTCAGTAGTGCTTGCCCCTAAGCGTATTCTTCACCGCAAGGTGCAGCGTGGCTCCATGAAGGGCCAGGCCAAGGGTAATACCGAGCTGCATTTCGGCGAGTTTGGTATCCAGGCTCTCGAGGCCCATTGGATCACCAACCGTCAGATCGAGGCCGCTCGTATTGCCATGACCCGCTACATGAAGCGTGGCGGTCGTGTCTACATCACGATCTTCCCCGATAAGCCCATCACCAAGAAGCCTGCCGAGACTCGCATGGGTTCTGGTAAGGGTAACCCCGAGGAGTGGGTGGCCGTCGTCAAGCCCGGCCGCATCATGTTCGAGGTCAAGGGTGTTCCCGAGGAGGTCGCTCGCGAGGCTCTGCGTCTTGCGCAGCACAAGCTCCCCATCAAGACCAAGATTGTTGCTGCCAAGAACGCTGAGCAGCGCATCGAGAAGGAGATGGCTGAGGAGGCCGCTCTCGAGGCCAAGTGGGCTGCTGAGGACGCCGCCGCCGCCAAGGAGGAGAACTAATGAAGCCCGCAGAGATTCGTGAGCTCTCGGACGCTCAGCTCGTTGAGAAGCTGAAGGAAATGCGCGCCGAGCTCTTTAACCTTCGTTTCCAGATGGCCACCAGCCAGCTGGACAACACCGCTCGCGTCAACACCGTGAAGAAGGACATCGCTCGCGTCCTCACGGAGCAGCGCGCCCGCGAGATCGCAGCGGAGAAGTCCGCTGTCGCCGAGTAGGACCTAAGGAGAGAACATGACTGATTCGCGTAACACGCGTAAGGTCCGTACGGGTGTCGTTACCTCCGTCTCCGGTGCCAAGACCATCGTTGTCACCGTCACCGAGCGCAAGCGTCACGCCAAGTACGGCAAGATGATGACCAGCTCCAAGAAGCTGCACGCTCACGACGAGGAGTGCACGGCTGGCGTGGGCGATACCGTCCGCGTTATGGAGACCCGTCCTATGTCCAAGATGAAGCGTTGGCGCCTCATCGAGGTCGTCGAGCGCGCTAAATAAGCAGTCGCTCTTACGACTTGTACGTTTCCGAAGATGTGCGTATGCCTGGCTTGCATACCACAGGCCGTATAAAGGCTGCGCACCTCTCTTCGGTTCTTAGTTCGGAGGAACATCTACCATGATTCAGATGCAAACCATGCTGAACGTCGCCGACAACTCCGGCGCTCGCAAGATTCGCTGCATCAAGGTGCTTGGCGGTTCCAAGCGTCGTTATGCAGGCATCGGCGATGTGTTCATCGGTGCTGTCCAGGAGGCTACCCCTGGCGCCAACGTCAAGAAGAAGGACGTTGTCCGTTGCGTCGTCGTTCGCACCGTTAAGGAGATCCGCCGCAAGGATGGCTCCTACATTCGCTTTGATGAGAACGCTTGCGTTGTCATCAACAACGATGGTTCGCCCGTCGGCACCCGTATCTTCGGGCCCGTCGCTCGCGAGCTTCGTGACAAGAAGTACATGAAGATCGTCTCGCTCGCTCCCGAGACCCTGTAGTTAGGGGAGATATATGTATATCAAGAAGGGCGATAAGGTCCAGGTTCTCTCTGGTAAGGATCGCGGCAAGCAGGGCGTTATCCTGCGTGCTCTCCCCGCCGAGAACAAGGTCGTTGTCGAGGGCGTTTCGGTCGTCAAGAAGGCCGTCAAGCCCAACGCTGCCAACCAGCAGGGCGGCATCGTTTCGCAGGAGGCTCCCATCGATGCCTCCAACGTCAATCTCGTTTGCCCCGAGTGCGGTAAGGTTACCCGCGTCGGTCACGAGAAGGACGGCAAGAACAAGCTGGGCTTCCTGGGCGGCATGGCAGTTCCCGCTGTCA
>CAJJZM010000027.1:0-19822 GCA_905197595.1 uncultured Collinsella sp. | reverse complement strand
TGGCTACCACCCGTTTGTCTCATAGCTAGCCCAAAGCGGACATGTTACTTCTTAATGCCGCGTCCCAGGCGCTCGGCGACCGATGCCACGGCCTCCTCGCTGGCCGGTCCGCAGCTCACGCAGCCATCGTGGGCACGCATCTGGCCGGTAACCTCGTCCATCGCGAGCGGTGCCACCTTCTCGAGCTTAAAGCCCTTGCCGGCGCGCATGTTTTCCTTGGCCACGCTGATCATGAGCTTAATGCGGTTGAGCTGGTTGACCTCGGACGCACCGGGGTCGTAGTCCACCGCGACAATGTTGCTCTCGGGGTGCTGACGGCGCAGTTCCTTGATCACAGCCTTACCCACCACGTGGTTGGGCAGGCACGCAAAGGGCTGCGTGCAGATGATGTTGGGCGCACCATGGTCGATCAGGTCGAGCATCTCGGCCGTGAGCAACCAGCCCTCGCCCATGTTGTTGCACACCGAAAGTACCGTACGGGCCTTGTCGGCCATGGTGCCGATGCGCTCGGGCGCCTCAAAGCGGCGGGACTTCTCGAGCATCTCCTCCACCGGCGTACGCATCCAGTCCACGAGCTTAATAAGCGCTTGCATGCCCGCGCGCGTAGTGGCAGAGCTTCCCAACTCGTCCTTCTGCAGCTCGGCGTTGCTCATGGAGTACAGGAAGAAGTCGAGCAGGCCCGGTACCACGGCCTCGCACCCCTCGCGCTCGATGACATCGACCACGTGGTTATTGGCTGTGGGGTGGAACTTGACCAGGATCTCACCGACCACGCCCACGCGCGGCTTGGTGCCCTCGCCCACAAGCGGCATGGTGTCGAACGCGCGGATGGCCTCGCGGCACAGCTTGGTGTAGTTATGCCTGTTGAACTTGGGTGCCAGCTTGCGAGCGCGCGCCATGTACTCTTCATAGAGCGCGTTGGCGGCACCGGGCGTGGCCTCGTACGGGCGGCAGCGGTAGAGCATCTGCATCATCACGTCGCCAAAGAGCACCGCGTAGACTGCCTGCTTAAGCAGCGCCGGCGTCAGCTTGAAGCCGGGGTTGTCCTCGCCAAGCGCCACGGCCGAAAGCGAGATCACGGGGATCTCGGGGTGACCGCTCTCGCGCAGGGCCTTGCGGATGAGCGCGATGTAGTTGGTGGCACGGCAGCCGCCGCCGGTCTGGCTGATGACCACGGCCGTCTTGGACAGGTCGTACCGACCGCTCTCGATCGCTTCCATAATCTGGCCCGTCACCAGGATCGACGGGTAGCAGATGTCGTTGTTCACGTAGCGCAGACCCGCCTCGACGGCGTCGTGATCGGTCGAGGGCAGCAACTCCAGGTTATAGCCGGCACCGCGGAACACCTCTTTGACCAGGTCAAAGTGGATCGGTGCCATCTGCGGGCACAGGATGGTGTAGCCCTCGTCGCGCATCTGCTCGGTAAAGGGCACCTTGGGCCACGCGGTCGAGGCGCTCTCGCGTTGCGCCTCGAACGTGTACTTGCGGCTCGCAAACGCGGGAGCATCCGTGGAAGGCGCCACCGGCGCGGCATCGCCCTGCTCGTAAGCCTCGCCCGCGGCGGTTGCCTCGGCCAGACGTTCGGCCTCCTGGTCCTTAAGCGCGGCCATGAGCGAGCGGATGCGGATGCGCGCGGCACCCAGGTTCGAAACCTCGTCGATCTTGAGCACGGTGTAAATCTTGCCGCTGGCCTCCAGGATCTCCTGCACCTGATCGGTGGTCAGAGCGTCCAGGCCGCAGCCGAAGGAATTGAGCTGGATCAGGTCCAGATCGTTGCGCATGGTCACAAAACGGGCGACGGCGTAGAGGCGGCTGTGGTACATCCACTGGTCGACGACGCGAATCGGACGCTCGGGCTTTACCAGATGCGCGAGCGAATCCTCGGTAAAGACCGCAAAGCCAAAGCTCGAGATAAGCTCGGGCAGGGCGTGGTTGATCTCGGGGTCGTTATGGTAGGGACGACCGGCGAGCACGATGCCGTGACCGCCGTGGTCCTCGACCCACTTAAGAGCCTCCTCGCCCATGGTCTGGATGTCCTCGTGGAAACGCGCATCGGCCTCAAAGGCGGCGTTGACGGCGGCATCGACCTCGGAGCGCGTAATCTTGGGACCGCGCACACGACCGCGACCGGCCTCAGCATCGGCCACACGGTCGACGGCGAGCACCTGGTACAGACGGCGCTTGAGCTCGGTCTTGTCATGATAGGGCACAAACGGGTACAGGAACTCGATGTTCTGCTCGCGGATCTCGTCGATGTTGAGTGCCAACGCCGTGGGGTAGCTCATGACGATGGGGCAGTTGTAACAGTTGCCGGCGGTCGGATCCTCCTTGCGCTCCCAGCGCACGCACGGCATCCAGATAAAGTCGACATCGCGGTCGATAAGGTTCATCACATGGCCGTGGCTCATCTTGGCCGGATAGCACACGCTCTCGGACGGCATGGACTCGATGCCCGCCTGGTAGGTCTTCTTGCTCGACTGGTCGGACAGCTGCACGCTAAAGCCCAAGCGCGTAAAGAACGCGTGCCAGAAGGGGTAGTTCTCGTACATGTTGAGTGCACGCGGGATACCCACGGTACCACGCGGGGCCTCGTCGGGGCTCAGCACCTCGCGGTTAAAGAGCAGCTCGTTTTTCTTTTTGAAGAGGTTGGGCGCCTCGGTCTTTTGCTTTTTGTGGCCAGCACCCTTCTCGCAGCGGTTACCGGTGATAAAGCGCCTGCCGCCGCCAAAGTCGTTGACGGTAAGCTGGCAGTTGTTAGAGCAACGGCCGCAGCGGACGTGCTTTTGCGTCACAGCGAGGTGCGCGATGTCCTCGGCCGAGAGGATGGCCGAGGTGCCGTCGGCGCCGGCGCGATCGCGGGCGAGCAGGGCCGCACCATAGGCGCCCATGCAGCCGGCGATGTCGGGACGCACGGCATGAACGCCGGTGAGCTGCTCAAACGCGCGCAGCGTGGCGTCGGACATAAAGGTGCCGCCCTGAACAATCACCTGGCTGCCGATCTCCTTGGGGTCGCGCAGCTTAATGACCTTGAACAGGGCATTCTTGATGACGGAATAGGACAGACCGGCCGCGATGTCGCCCACCGTGGCGCCTTCCTTTTGCGCCTGCTTGACGCGCGAGTTCATAAAGACCGTGCAGCGACTGCCCAGGTCGACGGGAGCCTTGGCATGGATGGCGGCATCGGCGAACGCGCGCACGTCCATGTTCATAGAGACGGCGAAGCTCTCGATAAAGCTACCGCAACCCGACGAGCAGGCCTCGTTGAGCATGATGTGCTCGATAACGCCGTCCTTGACGCGCAGGCACTTCATGTCCTGGCCGCCGATGTCCAGAATAAACTCGACGCCGGGCAGGAATGCCTTGGCACCGCGCAGGTGCGCAACGGTCTCGATCTCGCCGGAGTCGGCCTTGAGGGCCTCGATGAGCAGCGCCTCGCCGTAGCCCGTGGTAGTCACGTGGCCGATGGTGCAGCCGGCGGGGATGTGATTGTAGAAATCGGCCATGATGACCTTGGCCGTGCCCAGGATGTCGCCGTTGTTGTTGCCGTACCAGGTGTGCAACAGCTGGCCGTCCTCGCCCACGAGCGCGGCCTTCATGGTGGTGGAGCCGGCATCAATGCCGATGAATACGCGGCCGGTGTAGCCGTCGAGCTTGCCCTTGGGGACGACTTCCTGGTCGTGGCGGGTTTTGAACTCGGCGAAGTCCTCGTCGGTGGCAAAGAGCGGATCCAGGCGCTCGACCTCGGCACCCTGTGTGTCGCCCAAGCTGTCGATGGCCTCAATGAGCTGCGGGAACGTGCTGAGCTTGTTGGACTCGCGCGCCATGGCGGCGCCGCTCGCCACAAACAGGTGAGCGTTTTGGGGCACGATACGGTGCTCCTCGTCCAGGTTGAGCGTGAGGTAGAAGCGGTGGCGCAGCTCGGAGAGGTACTGCAGCGGGCCGCCCAGGAAGGCGACGTTGCCGCGGATGGGACGGCCGCACGCCAGGCCCGAGATGGTCTGGGTCACGACGGCCTGGAAGATGGAGGCGGCCACGTCCTCGGGACGGGCGCCCTCGTTGAGGAGCGGCTGCACATCGGTCTTGGCAAAGACGCCGCAACGGCTAGCGATGGGATAGATGGTGGTGGCGTTGGCCGCGAGCTCGTTGAGGCCGCTCGCGTCGGTGTGCAGCAGGGTTGCCATCTGGTCGATGAACGCGCCCGTACCGCCGGCGCAGGTGCCGTTCATGCGCTGCTCGATGCCGTTGTCAAAGTAGATGATCTTGGCGTCCTCGCCGCCCAGCTCGATGGCGACATCGGTGGCCGGAATGAGGGTCTCGACGGCACGCTTGCTGGCGATGACCTCCTGGACAAACTCCAGGTCGAGCCACTGGGACAGCAGCAGGCCGCCCGAGCCGGTAATGGCGCAGGTCATCTGGGCCGTCGGCAGCACGGTCGCAGCACCCTCGAACAGGTCGCGGGCGCAAGCGCGGACGTCGGTGTGGTGACGCTGGTACTTGGCGTAGACGATCTGGTTGTCGTCGTTGAGCACGGCGAGCTTAACGGTGGTGGAGCCTACGTCGATGCCCAGGTGCAGGTTGCCGCGGGCGGCCTCGGGGTTGAAGATTGCGCCTTCGGGGGCGTGGGCGGCGGTGGCGGTTACGGGCTCAGCGGCGGTGGCGGGCTCGCTAGCGACGGACGTCTCCCCTGCCGCGTTCTTGGCATCGGCAACTGCCTCGGCAACTTTCTCGGCAGCCGCGGTCGCGGCCTTCTGCGCGGCGTCCACCACGGCGGGTGCAGCCTCACGCGCGGCAGCGACCATGCGGTCCTTAATGCCCTCGACGAGTTTGCTCATTGTCTCTCCTCTTAGTTGTTGGACTCGACGGTTGCGGCGGTGTCGACCGCGTCCTCGAGCTGCAGATTCAATAGCTTCATGCCGTATTCCGGCACGTTGATATCGATGGGTTGGCCATACAGGTCGCCGGGGCGCACAAAGGCGATAACCGTCATAATGCGCGCCATGGTCTCGGGCGATTCGGAAAGGTCACGCTCAAACCAGCGTTGGATCATGCCGACCTCGGCACTCACGACATAGGTGACGTAGTAGTCAAAGAAGGTGCCCAGCGCCAAGCCCAAAATGCCCGTCTGTGCACGCGGCACCACGGCCTCGCGTGCGGTATCGATGATCTTTTTAATAAAGGCGGGGTCGCCGCCCGGGCCCAGCAGGGCCCCGATAAGGTCGCGATTAGCCGCAAGATAGCGAAGCAGCTCAACCGAACCGGGTGCCGGCTCGAGCTCGTCGATGTTGCGGTAAAGATCGGGTAATTGAGCTGCGGTGATAAGCTCCACCCGCTCGCGAATCTCGGCAAGCAGGCCGTCCTCGATCTGGCTGATAAAGTCGGGGATATCGCGGTAGTGCGAATAGAACGTACGACGCGTAAGACCGGCGCGCTCGGTGAGCGACGCGACATTAATGCGCGAAAGGTCGCCGCTTTCGGCAAGCTCGCTAGCAAGTGCCTGGCGAAGAGCACGCTGTGAGCGAAGGGACCGGCGATCACATTTCTCGAGCTGGGACAAGCGTCCTCCTTGTTACTCAGCCTGTGCGCTATTGCACAGTGCGAGTATTATTGCACACCGTGTGCATCAACACGTAAAGGCAATATTTAGAATGTGACGAGGGGGCAGTCCCTTTGTCACATCCCACGGCGGCATTACCGATTGTCCAAAATGTCATTCATGGGTAGAATAGTGTTGACGGCAGCCCAAGTTGTAGCTGGCTGGGCAGCGCCGTTGCTTGTTTTAGGGGGTCAACGCCTTAGCGGCGGCGACCCCTTCTGTTACGCTTCGAGCGTTGCTTGAGTACCTCGGAAAGTCCGATAAGCGTCGTAAGAAGCGAGACCAATGCGGTCAGGAGCCTCACGAAATCAATCAAATCGGTCATGGGCATCACCTCCCATCAGATGGAGGGCGCTGCCCGGCACATGGAACTGCCGTCAACGATACCGATTCTATCAAAGCGCAGTTAGATATGCGAATGTTTGTTCGCATTTCAGAAGATCGGAGCTCGGGTATGGCGAAGGAGCAGTTCCTTTGCCATACCCGAGCTTGTCGCCGAACTGCCAACTACATTTTTCGATTTATTCGGCCACGCTACTGGTTTTGTATAAATGCACCGCCGGGATTATCTGAGGGTTTTTGTCCTTATTTGAGCGTATACATGCCCATTTGCGCACTTACGTCACCGAATCAAACACCATTAGAGGCATGAATGTTCCCGAGAGGGCATCTTTAGCCATTTAACGACCTCCGACAGGCCGAATAACTCGAAATTTGTTGGTGGCGAAAGCGTGACAGTCCTATACGCCAAAAGCCGGTATCTCCCATGTGACAAAGGGACAGTCCCTTTGTCACATTATTCAATGATGGTGCGGGAGCTCTGCTTATGCATGGTGGCGAGCATGTGTTTGGGGACGGCGTGGACCATGCAGCTGCCGATAGTTGCGCTCGCAGCAGCCTTAGCTGCATCGCTAGCGTTTTTGGTCGCATAGCTGTGGCGGAAACGCTTGAGCATGGCGATGTCGTTGCCGCCGTCGCCGTAGACCGCGACCTCGTCCTCGGCAATACCGTAGTAGCCCGCCAGCCAGGCCACACTCTCGCCCTTGTTGCACGCCACGTCCGTGATCTCGAACATCACCGGATCGAACGGCGCGTTGACCACATGGTCCGAGCGTTCGGCAAGATAGGCCTTAAGGTCACGCTCCAGCTCGGGCGAGGTCACGCGACAATTGATCTTGCATACATCGTGGCGCAGGATGTCACCGATCGACTGGTCGAAATACTGCTCCTCGTGATACCCACCGCGCGCACGCATGCCGCGCATCACAATACGCTTGATGGGGCTGTCCTTTTTTAAGCCCGCCTGATGCATCTCGAACGAACCGCTCGAGTACATGCCATCGGGCGTGGAACAATCAAAGCAAATGTCCGGGAACGCCTTGAGCAGTTCCTCAGTGACCTGCGGATCGATGGTCCAAGTCTTGAGCACCTCGCCATGGTTGTCGCGCACGATGGATCCATTGGAGCAGCAGGCGTCAAGCGCCAGGCCCGTAAAGCCATGCTCGCCGATCGGCAACGTCGATCGTCCAGTCGCGGGAACCACGTGCAGGCCAGCCTCAGTCAGCTCGCGAATGGCGCGGCGGATGGTCCCATCCGCCTCGTGCAGGGCGTTCAGCAGCGTTCCGTCTAAGTCACTCGCGAACATCTTGATCATGGACATGCCTCTCCTTCGTCTGCCCGATATTGTAGACGAAGGAGAGGCATGTCCAAACAATGCCGTCCCGGCGCGGCGTACCACCGCCTTCACAAATTCACGGTGCCCCAGCGCGTTAAGACAATCGCCGCAATCGATTTTTCAGCCGATAAAACAGAGCCGTCATCAACGTCAGCACCGCCAACATGGCTGCGAATACAATCGCCGGTGTCCATCGATCATATGCAGCCCCGTACGTCAATTGGCCGATAGGCGTTGCGCAGGAAAGGACCATGTAAACGACCGAAAGCACTTTTCCGCAGAGCTCAGTCGGCGCTGCCCGCTGAACAAACGCGATGATTTCAACCGACGCAATGCTTGCCCACACCATGACCCATGCCGAACCAACTGCAAACACGGCGAACGCACATACATCAGTGCCGCACAATAGCGCGACAATGATCGGCGCGACTCCAAAACAGATCATCGCAACATATCGACATATGCCATTGAAAGAAAAGCGATGCGGCCAAATGCCGACCAAGCCACTGCCGGTAAGACCACCCAAGCCCAGAGCAACCTCAACTATCCCAACGCAGGACGATTGCATGCCGAGATGCTTTGTAACAATAATGGGAGCGCCAATCGTTAGCCCAACCAACGCAAGGTTCAAAACGGCCGCAAGCAAAATCACAGCGACCAATGATGCATTTTGCAACAGATACCGAATCGACTCCCGAAAATCGTTTCGGCATGTCGTGCGAGTCGCGCCGTCTCCCATCGTTTCAGATGAGGCATTTTGCTTGAGTACGCCACCAAACAACAGAGCTGAAATCGCAAACGTTACCGACGCGATTGTGCAAAGAGCATCGATGCCAAAGCACCCATAGACTGCCGTCCCGACCACAGGACCCAAGATATTGCTCACCATGGTCACCTGCGAAACCAATGCAGTGGCCCGCTCAACCTTCTTTTCACCCGCCATGCGCACCGTCTCAATTTGGAGCATTGGCTTTAGCAGCGATTGAACACCATATTGAACACAAAGTATCGCTACTACGACGACCGCAAGAGGCAACGAGCGCTTCATGGGGATAGACAGCAGTGATGCAGTCATCAGAGCAATGCCGAGGGCCACGAGGACCTCGCGATGTCTTCCCCTATCCGCCAAGATTCCGCCAGCCGGAGTTGCAAGTACGCCGGGTATGAACGCTATCGCCGCGACGACGCCATATAACGTTGACGATCCACTGCGATCGAACAAGTAAAGTGGATACGCAAAGCACAGCGCCGACAGCATCGAATACGTGCACAGCTGCGCAACCAGAAGTTCCGCGAGCCTGATTGACCGCACTGTTTTTGGTTCCAACAAGACTCTGACGTCTCTCAGTTCAGCCATAAGCCTACCCCCTATACATACCACTAGTATGTATTTAATGACTTAAAAAGGGCAGCCGTGGCTACCCTCTCAAATCAATTACATACCGTTGGTATCTATATTACCACCCGGCGCGGTCCCATACGTCCCAAATCTGTGCCGTTGTCTGAAGCACTTCATTACCCAAATCGAGCCCCACCGCGGCCGCCATCTGCGCCAAACACTGTGCGCGAGCAAGCATTCGCTCCTTGGGCTCGAGCGGACGGAACAGCGGCAGCAGCCAGAGATTCGCTAGCAACGATACGGCCTCCGCCGCTTCGCGCGGGCATTCGCACGCAATGGAGCCGTCGGCGATGCCCTCCTCGATCACTGGCAAGAGACAGCCATCGGCTGACTCGTCAAACGAGCCCTGGTACTGCATCGCCAGTAGACGCGAACTTTTTACCGGATCCGCCGCAGGATGCATGCGTGCCCATAGCTCAATTTGCGGAACAACGGACTCGGGAGCGTAAAGCCTTTTTAGCTTTTGGGCGCCGGTCATATTACCGACGCCAAGCATCGAGCGGCGGTGCTCAACAATCGGAGTCATCGCCCGATCAAACGCGGCGTCGAAAATCTCCTCTTTGCTCTTAAAGTGATGATAGACAGCGCCCTTGGTCATGCCATCGAGGCGGTCGACGATATCTTGAATGCTCGTCCCCTCATAACCCTGTGCGCAGAATAACTCCAGCGCCGCATCGAGAATCTTCGCTACCGTCTCCTCGGGATATTTATTACGACCCATAATCCGTCCATCCGCAACGCAAGTCTTGTGCCTCGTTGCAGCATTTTAACGTTGCGGATGGTAGGCGGTCGATTCTACACCGCGGCGGGGCCGTGTTCGCCGGTACGGATGCGGATGACTTCTTCGACCGGCTCGACCCAAATCTTGCCGTCGCCGACGGCACCGGTGCGAGCGGCGTTGCAGATAATCTCGACAATGCCATCGACATGCTCGTCGGCGCAAATAAGGGTGAACTGCACCTTGGGAATCGTGTTGACAAGCAGCTCGTTGCCGCGCACGTATTCCTTCCAGCCATGCTGCGCGCCGCAGCCCTGCACCTGGTTGATGGTCATGCCGCGAACATCGGCAGCAAACAGCGCGTCTTTGAGAACCTCAAGCTTCTCAGCACGAACGATCGCCGTAATTTTCTTCATAGTGAATTCCTCTCAATAATCAGCGTATCCCTTTACATGAGACGCGGGTTTCCCAGGTGCCGTAAACCAACCTCAGAGATCAAAAAAGTTCAACTGACTGGTCTTAGCAGGTTTCCCAAGTGCCGCAGATTGCCGTGAAAGAGGAGCGAAGCGTACTTAAGTACGTGAGCGACGATTGAACGGCAAGGTGCGGTGCTTGGGGAAGCTGCTAATCGAGTCCGGAGAATGAGGGGTATGCGCTCTCGCCGTGCTGACTCGCGTCCAAGCCCAGCGCCTCGTCGGCCTCGTCCACACGCAGGCTGCCGTGGAACAGTGCCTTGACCACCGCGGCGATCACCAAGTCGAGCACCAGCACAATAACGACCGTCACCACAATGCCCAAAATCTGCGAGACGAGCAGCGACACGTCGCCCGTGTAGAACAGGCCACCCTTACCGGTCCACGAGAGCTCCGGCACGCAAAACAGACCCGTGAGCACGCCGCCCAAGATGCCGCCAATGCCGTGGCAGCCAAACGCGTCGAGCGCGTCATCGTAGCCAAACTTGGTCTTGAGATGACTGATAGCCAGGTAGCAGACGGGCGATACGATCAGGCCCATGACCAGCGCTGCCCACGGTTCGACAAAGCCCGCGCCCGGCGTGACCACCACGAGGCCCGCGACCAGACCGGTGCTAGCGCCCACCAGCGTGGGTCGACCGGTGTGCACGTGCTCGACGGCGAGCCACGAAACCATGCCCGCCGCGCTGGCCGTCACGGTGTTGAGGATGGCGAGTGCCGCCACGGCGTCGGCCTTGAACTCGCTGCCGCCGTTAAAGCCAAACCAGCCAAACCAAAGCAGGCCGGCTCCCAGCGCCACAAACGGGACGTTATGCGGACGGTAGCTCACCATGCCAAAACCGCGACGACGGCCGAGCATCAGGCAGAGGATCAGGCCGGTAAGACCAGACGAAATGTGCACCACGTCGCCGCCGGCAAAGTCGAGCGCGCCGATGATGTCACCGATAAAGGAGCCCTCGCCGCCCCAGACCATGTGGGCGAGCGGCGCATAGACCACGAGCAGCCAAATGCCCAGGAAAGCCGTCATGGCGCCAAACTTAACGCGGCCGGCCAGGCTGCCCGTGACGATGGCGGCGGTGATCATGGCAAACGCCATCTGAAAGGCGATGTTGATGATCTGGGGGTAGACGGCGCCGTCCGCGGCGTTGCCCTCGGCCGCCCGCAGCACCTGGTTGAGCACCGGCAGGCACAGCAGCTGGTCAAGGCCTCCAATAAACGGACTCGAGCCGTCGCCACCGTAGGCCAGCGACCAGCCGGCAACAATCCACAGCACACCGACCAGGCCAATGGCGCCAAAGCACATGAGCATGGTGTTGATGACATTTTTGCGCCTGGACAGGCCACCATAGAAAAACGCCAGACCCGGTGTCATTAAAAACACGAGCATGGTGCAGATGAGCATAAACGTTGTCGATCCCGTATCGTACATTCGCTCTCCCTTGGTCGCATGAACGTTGTCGGCGCCCATAATGCGGCCGAGGGGCAACTGGTGTAGACCAGATACGGGGTTGTTAAACACTGCGTTGTCGAATGGAAACGGTGCCGCAATCTTGGAAACGGCGCGGCAACGGACGCGAAACGAACGGGAAATACGCGAGCAAGGAAGCCGTGAGCGCACCCGCCCCAACTAGCGCCGGAACAGCTCGCGAGCTCGGTCGCGGAGGTCGGTAGCTCGAATGACACCTTCGTAGCGATTGATGCGCAGACGCGGGAAGGCGTTAAAGAAGCGTAGGTCGCGGCGGCTGAGTGACACGCTCGGCACCGGGCGGCTCATGCGCTTGCCGGCAAGGCGACGACTGAGCGACGGACGCGGCATGCTCGGCGCGGCATCGGCCACGCGGCGGGCGGCAAGCGCCAGGCCGCGAGCACCATCCGCGATAAACGTCGGCATCGAAGCCTTCTCGCGCAGAGCATCGAGCGCGGCGTCACCCAGCTCGGCCAGCCACGCGTTAACGGCACGGCTACGGATGTGCGTCTGTGCTACCGAGTCAATCGTAGAATCGGGAATACGTTCGAGCATTGAGTCCGAGGCATCGGCAAGCGACTCATTGATGCGGTCGGCAAGGTCGGCCCGGACGCGCTCCAGCTGATCGGACAGACGCCGCCAGCTCGCCAACGAGCACACCGCGTCGACCATCATCGCGACCGCGATGATAAAGGCGGACAGCCGCATAATCAGCACCGGCAGATGGCCAAGCAGCCCCAGCAATGCCGGCTCCACTAAACGGCAAATGCACAACGCACCCAAGCCAAACGCGCAGGCCCAGTACAGACAGATGCGTCCATGCAAATTAAACGGCAGGTGCGAGTAATCCCAAAAGCGCGCGCCTGTTGTTTTTTCCAATAGAAGGCCCACACTGTACTCGATTACGCTGCATACAAGCGCCGCGGCGACAAACTGGCTCGAGGCATCCGGAATCCCGCGCAGCAAAAGCCAGCAGGCTATGCCGCCCACACCATAGATAGGACAACACGGCCCCAGCAAAAATCCGCTGTTGGCAAATCGCCCGTGATTGAGCATTGCGCAGACTGTCGACTCCCACACCCAGCCGCAAAAACCGTAGAAGGCAAACGAGAGCACCAGCGCCGAGAGCGGACAGGCGGCAAGCGTCGCGCCGTCAAATGCCATGTCGATCGCGGTCCCCACCGTCTACCCTCTCCTCTTTTCGCTCGATTCTTTGCTCGAGCCGTCGCTCGAGCCCTCGTTCAAATCGTTCGCGCCGCCTTTGCGCGGCAGACGGCCGGCAATCGTCTCGCGCAGCGCGCACCATTTATCCGCCAGGCACACAATCCATGCCTCACGGCACGTCGGCGGCACCGGCACCAGCGGAAACATATGACGCACGATGATATTCCGCTCGCGCGACGTCAGCTCAAAATCCTCTTCGGCACGCGCCAGGGCAAAAAATGGATGCCGAAATCCGTGCAGACGATGGCTCGGGTCGGGGTCATGCCAATCGTAGAGAAAGTAATCGTGTAACAGGGCCCCGCGCAGCAGCGAGGCACGGTCGACCGAAATGCCAACACGGCCCAGGTGCTCGGCAAAAGACAGGCTCGCCCGCGCCACCGAGGTCACATGCGCATAGACCGTCACGTGGCCATGCTGGATAAACTCACACGTCAGGTCCAAGCGGCCCGCCTGGGCCAGCTGACGGGCGGCATTGTCGACCTCGCGCGCGATACTCTCGGCACGAACGGTATCGGACATGCGGCCTCCTTCCAGCGGCTCTCGGCGGCAAGTCGCAGCCTGCACGCAATGAATAAAATCATCATCGAATTTACTAGTATGGCATCGGACAAAACGTTTTGCCCCGCCAGTTGGCGAATTACCGCGCCGCCGTCACATATCAAACGCCAAAATGTGCGAGACTGTCTTGTGCAATTGTGCCGGCCGAGGGAGCGCCGGCGCTCGATTCGCATGGAGTAACCCACAACGATGCTGCTTACGCAAACGACAACGCCCGAGGACGTCAAGGCTCTTAATCGCGCCGAGCTCCCGCAGCTCTGCGGCGAGATTCGCCACGCCATCCTCGAAAGCTCCGCCGCCGTCGGCGGGCACGTTGCCCCCAACCTGGGCGTCGTTGAGCTCACGGTTGCGCTTCATCGCGTGTTTAACTCCCCCATCGACAAGATTGTCTTTGATGTTTCGCACCAGACCTACGCCCACAAGGCGCTGACTGGGCGCGCGTACACTTATATCGACCCGGCACGCTACGGCGAGGCCTCTGGTTTTGCCAATCCTGACGAGTCCGAGCACGACCTGTTCGCCATGGGCCACACCTCCACGTCGGTGAGCCTGGGCTGCGGCCTAGCGCACGCTCGCGACCTGGCGGGGGATACATACAACGTCATCACCATCATTGGCGACGGCTCGCTTTCGGGCGGCCTGGCGTTTGAAGGCTTTAACAATGCCGCCGAACTCGATAGCAACCTGATCATCATCGTCAACGATAACGACCAGTCCATTGCCGAGAACCACGGTGGCTTGTATCGCAATCTGGCCGAGCTGCGCGCCAGCAACGGCACCTGTGAGCGCAACGTTTTCCGCGCGATGGGGCTCGACTACCGCTATCTGGACGCCGGCAACGATGTGTTGGCCCTGGTCGACACGCTGCAGGAGCTGCGCGATATCGATCATCCCATTGTGCTGCACGTCTCCACCGCCAAGGGCAAGGGCTTTGAGCCAGCCCAGAGTGACCCCGAGCGCTGGCATCACGTGGGTCCGTTTGACATGGCGACTGGGCGCAAGCTCTGCCCGGGCCATCCGAGCGAGCCTGCGCCGCGCACCTATGCCGACATTACGGGCGAGGCGCTCAGCGCCGCCATCGAGCGCGATCCGCAAGTCGTGGGCATCACGGCCGCCACGCCCTACATCATGGGCTTTACACCCGAGCTTCGCGCCGCCGCCGGCAAACAGTTCGTCGATGTGGGCATTGCCGAGGAGCACGCCGTGACCTTTGCCACCGCGCTTGCGCGCTCGGGTGCCAAGCCAGTCTTTGGTGTGTACGGCACGTTTTTGCAGCGCGCCTACGACGAGCTGTGGCACGACCTGTGCCTCAACGATGTCCCCGCAACCATCCTGGTGTTTGGCGCATCGATCTTTGGCACCACATCCGAGACGCATCTTTCGTTCTTTGATATTTCTATGCTGGGCGGTCTTCCCAACATGCACTACTTAGCGCCGGCCTGCATGGAGGAATATCTGTCCATGCTGAGCTGGTCGCTCGACCACCGCGAGCATCCCGTAGCGATCCGTGTGCCGGGCATTGGCCTGGTAAGCCGCCCCGATCTGGCGCCTGCCGAGAGCGACGATTACGGCGTCGCGCGCTACAACGTCGTGCGCCAGGGCCGCGACGTTGCCGTGCTCGCGCTTGGCGATTTCTTTGAGCTGGGCGAGCGCGTGGCAAACCGTCTGACTGCCGAGTACGGCATCGAGGCCACGCTCGTCAACCCGCGCTATGCAACTGAGCTCGACCGCGAGTTCCTCGACAGCCTCGCCGCCGAGCATCGCGTTGTCGTCACCCTCGAGGACGGCATCTTGGACGGCGGCTGGGGCGAGCGCGTGGCGTGCTACCTGGCCTGCACACCGCTGCGCACGCGCACCTTCGGCATCGCCAAGGGCTTCCCCGACCGCTACAACCCCAACGAGCTGCTCGCTCAGAACGGCATGACGGTCGAGAACATGGCCGCCGAAGCTATAAGGCTACTCAATGAGTAAAAAACCTCCGCAAGGGAAGCACCCCTGCGGAGGTTTTTATTTTCGCGACGCGAAAAACGAATAATCGTTCATACGCGATCTCCTTATTTATATATATGTCGCGTTGCCGCCATTATAACGACCGCCGCGAGCGGCCACGCCGACCGCAAAACGTCATCTCAGCAGCAATAACCGACGTTTTCCCAGATAAAACCTACCAAAATAAACCTGTCCCTATTTGGTAGGTAGAATAACCCATAAGGTAAGTATGTTTCTGAGTTATTTCGTGTTGACCCGTCTGAGCGGGATAGGGTATAACTCTACTCAACCGCTAGGGATTTTATTGAGAAAGGTGTTCTACCATGAGCAAGAACCTCTCCCAGCAGGTCGTTCTCGACCGCCGCGGCTTCGTTGCCGCCACCTTCGCAACCGTCGCCGGCCTTGGTCTTGCCGGCTGCTCCGACACCAGCACCGAGTCCGACAAGGGTTCCGCCGCCGCCTCCTCCAAGAACTCCGGGGATACCGAGGTTTCCACCACGCTCGATGCCAAGGCATTCGACAAGCTCGTCAACGACGGCCCCAAGGCCGATGACGGCGCCATCGCCGCCAGCACCTGGGCTACGGCCGTCAAGGACGCCGGCGTCTTTAAGATCGGTGGCGTTCAGACCTCTACGCTTTTCTCCCTCCTCAACGAGAAAGACGGTCAGACCCGCGGCTTCGACGCCGGTATTGCACAGCTCCTGTCCAACTACATTCTGGGCGAGAACAAGGTCGAGATCACCCAGGTGACCTCGGACACGCGCGAGTCCGTCCTGCAGAACGGCCAGGTCGACGCCGTCTTTGCCACCTACACCATCACTGACGAGCGCAAGAAGCTCGTCTCCTTTGCCGGTCCCTACTACTACACCCAGCAGGCCATCCTGGTGCTCGCCGACAACGACGACATCAAGAGCGTCGACGACCTGGCCGACAAGAACGTCGCCGTCCAGTCCGGCTCCAACGGCCCTGCCATCCTGGAGGAGCTCGCTCCCAAGGCCAGCCAGCAGGAGTTCAAGACCGACGAGGAGGCCCGCCAGGCACTCCAGCAGGGTCGCGTTGACGCCTACGTCATCGACAACAACATGCAGCAGAGCGCCCTGGTCCGCGAGCCCGGTAAGTACAAGATTGCCGGCAAGCCCTTCGGCAGCAAGGAGCCCTATGGCATTGGCCTGCCACTCGATTCCGACGGTGTCGCCTTTGTCAACGACTTCCTTAAGAAGATCGAGGATGACGGCACCTGGACCGAGCTGTGGCAGATCTGCATTGGCGACCGTACGGGCGACACCAATGTTCCCGAGCTGCCCGAGATCGGCGCCTAGGCAGCGAGCCTAGTAACGGCCGCTACGAAACCATACGGAAACGCACGATGCGCTTTATTGCGCTAAACTGTTTCCTCACTGAGTTGTCGGGGCTTCCGTACTCACGGGAGCCCCTTTCCTTACCGGCGGGAGGTCCGCATGAGTCTCTCCGAGCTCTGGTCGCTCTATGGCCAGAACTATATCGACGCGCTGCTAGCAACCTGGGGCATGACGCTTGAGTCGTTTGCCATCGCCATGGTGCTGGCCGTCGCCGTCACCGTGATGCGCGTGTCGCCGCTCAAGCCGCTGCGCGTCTTTGGCGACCTGTATGTTCAGGTCTTCCGTAACATCCCCGGCATCGCGCTACTCATCATCGTCGTCTATGCGCTGCCGCCGCTCAAGGTCGTCCTGCCCTACCGCACCTGCGTCATCGTCGCCACAGTGCTCTTGGGTTCTGCCTTTGGCTCCGAGAACTTTATGAGCGGCATCAACACCGTCGGTGTCGGCCAGGTGGAAGCCGCCCGCTCGCTGGGCATGAGCTTCAGCCGCATCCTCGCCAAGATCGTGATTCCGCAGGCGCTGCGCTCGAGCGTGTTGCCCATGACCAACCTCTTTATCGCGGTCATGCTCACCACTGCGCTCGGCAGTCAGGTACCGCTTAAACCGCAGGAGCTCACCGGCGTGGTGAGCTACATCAACACGCGCTCGCTCGGCGGCGTCGCCGCGTTCTTTATCTCGGCACTCGGCTACCTGGGCACGGCCTTTGTGGTGAGCCACATTGGCAACTATATCGATAAGAAGGTGAGGATCCTCCGATGAGCAAACATTCCTCCCCTGCACTTACCATGCGCGATGCGCTCTACGAGGCTCCCGGCCCCAAGATGCGCGCCAAGATTCGCATCGGCACCGCCATCTCGCTTGTTGCCGTCGCCGCGCTCGTTGTCCTCGTGCTGCAGCGCTTTTATGTGACCGGTCAGCTTTCGGTCCACTATTGGTATTTCTTTACGCACCTCACTACCTGGAAGTTCTTACTTGCCGGTTTTGAGGGCACGGTAAAGGTCGCGCTCACCGCCGGCGCTATCGCGCTGGTACTGGGTCTGGCCCTCATGCTCGGCCGCACCAGCGACATTAAGCCGCTGCAGCTGGTCTGCCGCGTGCTCACCGATTTCTTCCGTGGCGTGCCGAGCCTCCTGTTCATCTACTTCTTCTTTTTGGTGTTGCCCCAGTACAAGATCGCGCTGCCGTCGTTTTGGATGCTCACACTTCCCGTCGCGCTCGCTGCGGCCGGCGTACTGGCCGAGATCTTCCGCGCCGGCGTCAACGCCGTACCGCGCGGCCAGGTCGAGGCCGCTCAGGCACTCGGTCTCTCCAAGGCTAAAATCACCTTTAAAATCGTGCTGCCGCAAGCCATTCGGTTTATCATTCCGTCGTTGATCTCGCAGCTTGTGGTCGTCGTCAAAGACACCACCGTCGCCTATGTAGTGAGCTACCCCGACCTCATGCAAAACGCCCGCGTGCTCATTACCAACTACGACGCGCTCGTGTCGGTCTACCTGGTTATCGCGGTCATCTACATCCTCATCAACGTCGCGATCAACAAGGCCGCCGTCTACGTCTCGCACAAGACCGGCGCGACCATCATTCGCTAACGATTCACCATTTCGAGTCATAAGGAGCCGAGCACCATGGCACAGAGCACTTCTTCTACCGGCAATCAGCCGCTGATTGAGCTCAAGCACGTCGATAAGCACTATGGCGATCTGCACGTCCTCAACGACATCAATCTCTCGGTCGACCGCGGCGAAGTCGTCGTCGTGATCGGCCCCTCGGGCTCGGGCAAGTCGACCATGTGCCGAACCATCAACCGCCTGGAAACCATCGACTCGGGCGAGATCCTCATCGAGGGCGAGCCTCTGCCGCAGGAAGGCAAGGATCTTGCCCGCATGCGCGCCGAGCTGGGCATGGTGTTTCAGCAGTTCAACCTGTTTGCACATATGACCGTGCTACAGAACGTCATGCTGGGACCGGTCGACGTGCTGGGCGTCTCCAAGGATGAGGCCCGCGAGCGCGCCATGGACCTGCTAGGCCGCGTAGGCGTCGCCGAGCAGGCCGATAAGGTGCCCGCACAGCTCTCGGGCGGCCAGCAACAGCGTGTAGCCATTGCCCGCTCGCTTGCCATGCAACCCAAGGCCATGCTCTTCGACGAGCCCACGAGCGCTCTTGATCCCGAGATGATCAACGAGGTGCTCGAGGTCATGGTCCGTCTGGCCCAGCAGGGCATGACGATGATCGTCATCACGCACGAGATGAACTTTGCCCGTCGCGTGGCCGACCGTGTCGTGTTTATGGCCGATGGCCAGATCGTGGAAACCGGCACGCCCGACGAGTTCTTCGACCATCCCCAGACCAAACGCGCCCAGGACTTCCTCAACTCCATCAAGGGCCACTAACCCAATTGCCACGCGGGCAAATTCATCACCAGCGTTTGCCCCGCGCCACCCCTGCACCATGTCCACCCGGATTCGAAAGCCACTCCCATGATCGGAACTCGCACTTCATCGTCATACACCCCGCACGTCAACGTCGACCCCGCCGACCGTCCGCTCATCCTGGTGGCGCCGCGCTGGGAAGAGGCAAAGCCGTTTTTAAGCGAGACACTCTCCCCCAACGAGGAAATCGCAAGTGTCTTTGTCGATGCCATTCTTGCTGCCGGCGGCCTGCCGCTGCAGATGTCCATCACCGAGGACATTGAGGTCATCCGTCATTACGTCGACATCGCCGACGGCATCGCCATCCCCGGCGGCCCCGATGTCAATCCCAAACGTTGGGGCGATGATCGACCCTACGACCCCACCCTCTGCTGCGAAATCCGCGATAGTTTTGAGTTTAAGCTGGTCGACGAGGTACTCCGCGCCAAAAAGCCGCTCTTTACCACCTGCCGCGGCACGCAGCTGCTCAACGTCGCCACCGGCGGCACCCTGTGCATGGACGTGCCGAGCCTGGGCGCGCGCGAGGGCCGCACGCAGTGGCGCCATACCCACGTGCTCAACGACCCTGTGCATCCTGTCGAGGTCGTGCCGGGCTCGCTGCTGGAGCGCGCGGTTGGCGGGCACAGGCTGATCCAGACCAACTCCGCACACCACTGCTGCGTCGATCGTCTGGGTAAAAGCACGCGCTTGGTCGCCAAGGCAACCGACGGCGTGCCCGAGTGCATCGAAGTCGAAGGCCAGCCGTTCTGCCTGGGCGTGCAATGGCACCCTGAGTACACGTGGAAGACGCTCGAGACCGACTTTGACCTGTGGAAGTCGTTTGTCGAGGCAGCGGCCAAGGTTAAGCGGGCTCGCTAGCTCGCGAATCACACAGGCTTAAACCTTCCATGCCAGGGGGGGGCGGACACCAGCTACGGTGCCCGCCCCCCCTGTATTTGATA
>CAJJZM010000026.1:0-20133 GCA_905197595.1 uncultured Collinsella sp. | reverse complement strand
CCGGTGAGACCCAAACCCCGCCATGCTTCTTATGTGCAGCAAAGCTAATGCTGCTAAAATACAAAGCGCTCATGTAGTTTAAACGCACGACGATAAGGAGCACCAGTGGGTAACCACTTCCGTACCTCCGGTGCGGGCGATGATGCCCCCAAGACGCAGACAGGCGTCCAGGGCAGTCGTTTCGCCACTCCGGATTCAGAGGGCCAGCCTGTTGCTCAGGCCCCCGCTCAGCCGGCAGATCAGGCACAGCCGGCATCCGATCCCTTTGCCTACAATCCCACCAGCGATGTCGCGCTTTCCGGCACGGCGGGTTTTGAGCCCGTTCAGGCCGTGACCGCTCGCGTGGAGCAGCCTCAGGCTGGCGCCGCCACGCCGCAGCCTACCATGGCCGGCATTCCCGACCCCATGGCCCCTGCGACGCCGGTTCCTCAGCCTGCGCAGTCCGGTCTCTTTGCCGCTATTCCCGATCCCACGCAGCCTGCTGCCCCGGTGGTCGAGAGCGATCAGGCCGCCGAGGTCGCAAGCCTCGATAACGCGCTTAACAACCCCGACTTTACGTCGGTGTTTGCGCCCATCGATCCGCAGGCCAGCCGCAAGAAGATGGCCAAGCAGGCCGGTGTTGAGCCCGTCATCCTCATGGAGCACGTCACCAAGATCTACCCGGCGCAGCCCAACAAGCCCGCGCTCGACGACATCAACATCGAGATCTATCCGGGCGAGTTTGTCTTCTTGGTCGGTCACTCCGGCTCGGGTAAGACCACGCTGCTGTCGACGCTCAATCGCGACGTCAAGCCGACGAGCGGCCGCATTTTGGTCGCTGGCCAGGACCTTATGAAGATCAAGAACCGCAAGGTTCCGTTCTTGCGTCGCCAGATCGGTGCCGTGTTCCAGGACTTTAAGCTCCTGCCGCAGAAGTCCGCCTACGAAAACGTGGCGTTTGCCCTGCAGTGCATCGGCAAGCCCAAGGGCGTCATTCGCAGCCAGGTGCCCGAGGTACTTCGCCTGGTCGGTCTGGCCGATCAGATGGACTCTCTGCCCGATCAGCTGTCCGGTGGCGAACAGCAGCGCGTCGCCGTTGCCCGCGCTATGGTCAACCGTCCGCCGCTGCTTATCTGCGACGAGCCCACGGGTAACCTCGATCCCGCGATTTCGCTGGGCATTATGAAGTTGCTCGAGCGCATTAACCGTACCGGCACCACCGTGATCGTCGCCACACACGACCGCGAGATGGTCGATAGCATGCACCGTCGCGTGATCGCCCTCGAGGGCGGCCACGTAATCCGCGACCAGGAGAGGGGAGGTTACGGCAACTATGGCACCAACTAACGTGGGCTATTCGCTCAAAGAGGCTATCAGCCACTTCTTCCGTAACTGGACCACCTCGCTCGGCGCCGTCATCACGATCTTCCTTTCACTGTTTATCATCGGCCTGTTCATTATGGGTTCCGCGATGCTGAACTCCGTGATCGGCACCGTCGAGGATCAGGTTGTCATCAATGCCTTTATTAGCGATGACGCCGATCAGGCAGACGTCCAGGCCTTTGAGGCCGAGCTCAAGACGTGGAGCAACGTCAAGTCCGTGACCTATAAGGATAAGGACGAAGCGCTGGCCGAGTACACGAGCAAGATGTCGGGCAACGCCGACGCCACCATGAGCGCGCTCGACGGCCAGAACCCGCTTCCGGCCTCGTTCGCGATTGAGATGGACGACCCGTCTCAGGTCGAGAGCACGGCCAAGAAGCTCAAGAAGAACGCCGACTTCCAAAAGATCGCGGACGACGGCGACGTCAACGCGAGCGTACTGTATGGCCAGGAGGAAGTGAGCCGCCTGTTCCAGGTGACCAACTACATCCGTATCGCCGCCGTGGTGCTCGTCGGCCTGCTGACCTTTATCGCGTTCATCTTTATCAACAACACGATTCGCCTGTCCATTACGGCGCGTCGTCGCGAGATTGCGATTATGCGCCTGGTGGGCGCCAGCAATGGCTTCATTCGCGGGCCGTTTATTACCGAGGGCGTGCTGCAGGCCATTCTGGGCTCGCTGTTTTCCATCGGTGTTTTGGAGCTGCTGCGCAACCTGCTGATTCCGCGCCTGCAGGAGAGTGTCGGCTGGATGTCGTTTGCGCTGCCGATGCAGTACTATCTGGTGACCTACGCCGCACTGATTCTCGTCGGCGTGCTCATCGGCCTCTTTGGCTCTGCCATCGCCATGCGCCGTTATCTGCGCGTGTAAACGCTGCGGATATGCCGTCTGCAACGGGTCGCCCCTTTCCAGGGACGGCCCGTTTTTTGATCCCTAGGGGACGGAGGAAAACGGATCACTTAGGGGGTCGGTCGATTCGAGTGATCCGCAATCCTGCCGTCCCCTAGGGATCATTTGGGTAGACTCTTGGGGTGTAAACGGCTATCGATAGTAAGGAGGCGCCATGGGGCGCAATAACAAACATAAGCGTGGCGCACGCAATAAACGCGGGCCGGTGCGCAGCGAACGTCGTCCAAGCATGACTGGCCGCGTGCAGCTCCATGAGCACAGTGCCTATGTCGTGACCGACAACGGCGATTACAAGGTCATGGGCCGCGGCAAGCGCGAGATTATGGACGGCGATACCGTGGCCGTGAGCATCAAGGCGGGACCACGCGGCGATCGTCGTGCCGTGATCGAGGGCGTCATCGAGCGTGCCGCCATTAGTGTGGTGGGCACGTACCAGACCGCCGGCCCGCTCGGGGTGATCGAGCCGCTTGATTCTCGCCTTAAGGCCGATTTCTTTGTTCTGCCGGAGGACACCTCGGCGGAGCGCTTGGGCGTTCATCCGGGCGATGCGGTCGTCGCGCGCATTCTGACATATCCGACGCGCCTGGAATCGGGCACCGTGACGATCGAGCGCCGTATTGGCGGCGATGATGCGCCCGATTTGGGCGTTCAGTATGTGATGGCGCGCTATGGCTATACCGATACTTATCCCGAGGCCGCGCTAGCCGAGGCCGAGGCGTTTTCGCTTGACGTGGCCTCGGCGCTCAAGGACCCGCTCCGCTGCGACCTGCGCGACCGCTTTGTCATTACGATTGACCCGGTCGACGCGCGTGACTTTGACGATGCCATTTCGCTGGAGCGCACACCCGGGGGCGGCTACAAACTGGGTGTGCATATCGCTGACGTTTCTCACTATGTGGCTTGGAACGGGCATATCGATCTTGAGGCTCGCCATCGTACGACATCGGTGTATCTGGCCGATCGCGTGCTTCCCATGCTGCCCGAACGCCTGTCCTGTGACCTGTGCTCGCTTCGCCCTGACGAGGACCGTCTGGCGTTTACCGTTGACATTGAGCTCGATGCGCAGGGCCACGTTCGCCATTACGATCCGTACCCCAGCGTGATTCGCTCGCGTGTGCGCATGGATTATGACGGCGCCGAGGCGCTGCTGGTGCGTGCCGGCGCGGTTGAGTATTCGGTGCTGGAGGGTGCGGCCGAGGATGTTGCGGCTGCCGAGACCTCGCGCGAGGAAGCGCTTGAGCGCGGTCTTGCGTGCGAGGAGGCCGCTCGCGGCTGCAACGTCGACCTCGGCGATTTCCTTGTCGCCGCCAACGAACTTGCCGAACTTCGCCGTCGCATTCGTCGCGCCCGCGGCTCAGTCGATTTTGACACGGCCGAGATCCGCGCTCTATTGGATGAGGACGGAGTACCCATGCAGATTGTCGCGCGTGAGCGTTCGTGTGCTACGTCGCTTATCGAGGAAGCCATGCTGCTCGCCAACGAGTGCGTTGCAGAGTGGCTGGCAGACCGTGATATCGAGGCCTGCTATCGCGTGCATGAGGATCCGAGCCCCGATAGCCTGCACGGTGCCGCCGTTGCGCTGGCGCAGCTCGGCATCATCGACGATCGCCGTGCTGCCGGTATTGCCCTGGGGAGTCCCGATGAACTACAGGCTGCAGTTGATGCTGCCGCCGGTACGGCCAACGCACCGCTCGTCAACACGCTGCTTCTGCGCAGCATGCAGCGCGCGCTGTACAAACCGCGTAACGAGGGCCACTTTGCGCTCGCCGCGCCGTGCTACTGTCACTTTACGAGTCCCATCCGTCGCTACCCCGATCTGGTGGTGCACCGCGTGCTCAAACTGCAGTTGGCATACGAACAGCTGGGTGGAAAAGACGCCTTAGTGCGTACGCCCAGGCTAATCGGAAAAGGCCGGGAGTCGCTTCCGCGCATTCTGCCGCAAATTTGCCGTGTGTGCAGCGATGCCGAGCGCGCGGCCGACGCCGCCAGCCATGCGACGCAAAAAATCAAAATTGCCCAGTACTACGAGGATCGCCTGGGCGAGCGCTATGCCGGAACGGTCTCGTGGGTTAGCAGCATGGGCCTCTTTGTGCGTCTTGATCTCACGCAGGTTGAGGGATTGGTTTCCATCAAGAGCCTGGGCAACGAGTGGTTCGAGTTCGACGAGGACGCGCTCATGCTCACAGGTGCCGACACGGGCACCCGTTACGAGCTGGGGCAGCGTGTGATCATCGAGGTCTCGCGCGTCAATACCACGCGCGGGCACTTGGACTCTAAATCCCGACTCGTGGCGGGAGAGCGGAGGGCGGTCTTTCGGGGCCGCCCTCCGCATTTGAATCGTGGCCACCTTGCCCTCTGCTCGGCCGCCCGCTTACCTGCTATTTGAGAGGTAAAACCTACCAAAATAAACCTGTCGCTTTTTGGCAGGTTTACAAGAAAGCGGGGATGAGATGGCGACGGTGTACGGTTATGCGCGGGTGAGTTCGCGCGATCAGAATCTTAATCGGCAGCTGGATGCGCTGGGCGCCTATGGCGTGGGCTCGGCGAATATTTATGCCGACCATGCGAGCGGCAAGGACTTCGATCGACCGCGTTATCGCGAGCTGCTGCACGTCCTGGGAGACGGGGACGTGCTGGTGGTGCTTTCTATCGACCGACTTGGTCGTAATTACTCCGAGATTCTTGAGGAATGGCGACGCATTACCAAGGAGCTCGGAGTTGCCATTGTGGTGCTGGACATGCCATTGCTTGACACGCGCGCCAGGGCCAGCGGCGCGCCGGATGTGACCAACACCCTGATTGCCGATATAGTGCTGCAACTGCTGAGCTACGTGGCGCAGGTGGAGCGCGAGAATATCCATCGGCGCCAGGCGGAGGGAATTGCGGCGGCGCGGGCGCGAGGGGTCCGTTTCGGTCGACCTCGCAAGCCGTGCCCTCCTCAGTTTGAGCTGGTGCGCGATAGCTATGAGGCAGGCGATATTACCCGCAGCCAGGCGGCAAAGCGCCTGGGCGTGTGCGTGGGGACGTTCGATCGCTGGATGCGCGAGGCGGGGTAGGGGTTTGCGGCACGTCCGATTGGCGCCCACGCGAGGCATTATCGGTAACAGGGCTGTTACCGATAATGCGACCTCGTTGAATCATTTTGTGTCGCGCGTATTTCCGAGCGGTCGGATTTGAGGGGCGAGCGGTAGAACGCTCGCCCTTTGTGCGCCACGATTCGGCACAATGTACCGTAAAAGCTGTTTGTATCCGGTACGAATCGTTCGTTGGTCTTTAATTCTTCTCAACGGAGGTGTTTGAGATGGCAAACGGATTGCTTTTGCGGCTTCGCGAGCGTGAGCTCAGCGCGAGCCCGGCGGAACGCAATGTCATCGCATATGTAAGCGCTCATCCGCACGAGGTGGTCGGGCTGTCCGTCCGCGGTCTTGCCGATGCCACGTTCTCCTCGCCCTCGAGCATTTTGCGCTTTTGCAAGCGTTTGGGTTTTGCGGGCTACAAGGAGTTCCAGCGCGAACTGATTGCCGAGCTGGCGCTCTTGGGTGACAAGAAAGACGTTGCCCTCGAGGACATCTCCATAGATGACAGCGTCGAACGCATCGTGGGGAAGGTGATGAAAAGCAACGTGCGCACGATCGAGGCGACGGCGCGAACGCTCGATTACACCGTCTTGGAGCGATGTGCGGCCCATCTTAAGCGGGCGCGCGCAGTCAATCTGTTCGGTATCGGTGCCTCTCGTTTGGTCGCACACGATCTGGCGCAAAAGCTCATGCGTGTCGACAAAGAGTGCCATCTGTACGACGACTGGCATGATCAGCTCTTGTGTGCCAAGAACATGCATGAGGGCGATATGGCAATCGCCTTTAGCTACTCGGGCTTGACGCAAGAGGTGCTGGACTGCACCGCCGAGGCCCAATGCCACAACTGTCCCGTTGTGGCCGTGACCAAAGTAGATGGATCATCCAAGCTTGCCACCATGGCCGATGCCGTGCTCGGCGTCGCTGCGAGTGAGCCCTTGGTCCGCAGCGGTGCCATGGCTTCGCGTATGGCCCAGCTTATGGTTGTCGATGCCCTGTACGCTGCTTACGTTGCCAGCGACTACGAACGGGCGACGCATGTCATTAAGCAAAACTACATCGAGAAACAGGAAAGATGAGGTGAATGAAATGCTTGATTTAACAAAATTCACGACCGAACAGCGTAATCAAAGGTCAATGGACCTCGATACGATGACATCGCTGCAAATCGTCGCGACGATGAACGATGAGGATCTTCGTGCCGTCCAGTCGGTCACAAAAGTGCTGCCCCAGGTTGCCACAGCAATCGACTGGGCTGCTGAGGCACTCGAGCGCGGTGGGCGCGTCTTTTACATGGGCGCAGGCACCAGCGGTCGTCTGGGCGTACTCGACGCTTCGGAGTGTCCGCCCACGTTTGGCGTGTCACCCGATCTGATTGTCGGGCTCATTGCCGGAGGCGAGACGGCGTTTATCAAGGCTGTCGAAGGTGCCGAAGACAGCGAGGAGCTTGGCGCGAACGACCTGCGAGAGCGTGGACTCTCGGACAAGGATTTTGTCGTTGGCCTGGCAGCAAGCGGCCGTACTCCTTATGTGGTGGGCGGCCTTGTGTACGCCAAGGCAATTGGGTGCAAGACCATTGCAATTGCCTGCAACCAAGGGTCGAAGATCGGGGAGAGCGCAGATCTTGCCATTGAGCCCGTGCCTGGTCCCGAGGTGCTGACCGGCTCAACGAGGCTCAAGGCGGGAACGGTTCAAAAGCTCATCCTCAACATGATTTCGACCGGTGCCATGGTCAAGATCGGCAAGGTATACCAAAACCTGATGGTCGACGTGCAGCAGACGAACGAGAAGTTGGTGGTGCGCGGACAGAACATCGTGATGGAGGCGACCGGCTGCACGCGCGAGCGCGCTGTTCAGGCGCTTGCAGATGCCGACGGCCACGTAAAAACCGCTATTGTCTCGGTACTGCTGGACTGCGATGCCGAGCAGGCTGCGGTAGCTCTTGAGCGGGCGCGCGGCCATGTCCGTGCTGCGGTGAGTGGCCATGAGAAGAGCAATGCCGATGCCCAATAGGTGCGCGGCGTGAGCTGATATGACATCCAAACGAGATACCCAATACAAGGAGGAGTTATGACGAACAAAGAGCTGGCTCAAAAGCTGCTGGACCTTTTGGGCGGTAAAGACAACGTGCTCGCAAACGCGGCGTGCATGACGCGCCTGCGCGTGACCGTCAAAGACACGGGCAACGTCGACACGGAGGGTATTAAGGCACTCGACGGCGTGATGGGCCTGGTCGAGGACGACACGATGCAGATCGTGCTGGGTCCGGGCAAGGTGAATAAGGTGCTCGAGGAGTTCTCCAAGCTCACCGGCCTTGCGAAAGGCGTTGCTGACGAGAGCGTGGTTGACGCTGCGGCCACAAACAAGGCCGCGCAGAAGGCCAAGTACGAGTCCAAGCCGGTTCAGGCCTTCCTCAAGAAGATTTCCAATGTCTTCGTCGCCCTGCTTCCCGGCATCATTGCGGCTGGCCTCATCAACGGTATCTGCAACGTCATTAACGTCTCGACGGCAGGCGCGCTTGCAGGCGAGTGGTGGTACCAGGGCATTCGTTCCATGGGCTGGGCCCTGTTTGCCTATCTGCCCATCTTGGTGGGCTATAACGCGGCACGTGAGTTTGGTGGCTCCGCTGCGCTGGGCGGCATCGCCGGCATGATGTGTATCGCCAACAGTGCCATGCCCCTGCTTGCGCCTGGCGCGGCTGATCCTGCCACTGCCATTCTGCTGCCGCTTACCAATGCGCAGTACAACCCCGCAGCGGGCGGCATGATCGCGGCTCTCATCGCTGGTGCATTTTTTGCCTGGATGGAGCGTCAGATTCGCAAGGTTATGCCCAACGCACTCGACACGTTCCTGTCCCCGTTGCTGGTGCTCATCATCGGCGCCTTTGCTCTGATGCTCGTCATCCAGCCGGTTGGCGCATGGCTGACGACTGCCATCTTTAGCGTTTTGACCTTTATCTTCGAGAAGCTGGGCGTCCTGGGCGGCTATATCCTGTCGGCAGGCTTCTTGCCGCTGGTGTCCGTCGGCCTGCATCAGGCGCTCACGCCGATCCACGCTATGCTCAACGATCCCGACGGCGCTACCAAGGGTATCAATTACCTGCTGCCCATCCTTATGATGGCTGGCGGCGGCCAGGTCGGTGCCGGTCTGGCGCTGTACTTTAAGACCAAGAACGCCAAACTCAAGAAGTACGTCGCCGAGTCCATTCCCGTTGGAATCCTGGGTGTGGGCGAGCCTCTGATGTATGCTGTTACGCTGCCGCTCGTTCGCCCGTTTGTGACGGCCTGCCTGGGTGCCGGATTTGGTGGCGCGCTCGCGGCGCTGCTTCACATCGGCACGGTTTCTCAGGGCGTTTCCGGTCTGTTTGGCCTGCTGATCGTCGTTCCTGGCCAGCAGCTCGGCTACGTTGCCGCTATGCTGCTTGCCTATGCCGCCGGCTTTGTCCTGACGTGGTTCTTTGGCGTCGACGAGCAGAAGATCAACGAGTTCTTTGGCGAGTAGTTTGATATCGCGAGCCGTGTTGCTCAGAACTCGCGGCGCGCGGCAGATTTCTTGATGCTATGGTTGTGCCGGCGGGGCTAACTGCTCCGCCGGCCTTTTTTAAAGGAGCGTTGAAGCGTGAAAACGGGTATTTCGATTTATCTTTCCAGCCCTCTGCAGGATATTGAGCGGACGATTGAGCGTGGTGCTGCGGCGGGTGCGCGCTATGCGTTTACCTCACTGCATATTCCCGAGGATGGGGGAGCGGCGTATGCCGATAAGGTCCGTCATGTGCTGTCGCTGCTTTCCGCCCGCGGCATTGCGCTCATTGCCGATGTGGGGCCGCGCACGTGCGATTTGCTCGGGCTTGAGCGCATCGAGGACCTGCGCGATCTGGGGTTGGAATACCTTCGTTTGGACTATGGCTTTAGCGCCCAGCGGGTCGCGGAGCTGTCCGGTGTATTTCGCATTGTGGTCAATGCATCGACGGTGAGTTCTGATGAAATCGCATCGTGGCGTGAGGCCGGTGCCGATGTGACTCGTTTTGCCGCCTGCCACAATTTTTACCCCAAGCCTTATACCGGCTTAGCTCTGGAGGACATTGCTCGGGTGAATCTTCGTCTTGCGGCGCTTGGATTCGAAATCATGGCTTTTGTGCCGAGAGATGCTAACGTTCGCGGGCCGGTATTCGAGGGGCTGCCGACGGTTGAGGCGCAGCGCGGTCGCGCGTCAAAGGTTGCCCTCAACATGCTTGAGCTCGCACATGGCGCCGATTGCGACATTGTGTTGGTCGGCGACCCCGATCTTTCCGATGCGGGCTGGGCGCAGTTTGCTCAAGTTTCCGCCGGATACGTGGACCTGCAATGCGAGCTTGAGTCCAGTTATGCCTATGTACGTGGGCAGATTCATCACGACCGGCCCGATTCGAGCGTTCTCATCTTTAGGTCTCAGGAGTCGCGCACGACGCATAAGCCGGATTCCGTGCCGACGGATGCCGGAGCCGGCCTGCCGCGAAAGGCGGGGTCGATCGCTGTGAGCAATAGCGGCTATGGGCGCTACGAAGGCGAGCTTGAGATTGCTCGGGTCGATCTTCCCGGTGACGAGCGCATGAACGTTACGGGCCATATCACGCCCGAGGCAATGGAGCTGCTGCCGTTCATCAAACGCGGATTCGGGGTACGGTTCGTTTAGCGTGTGATCCGTGGGCTACAATTGGGCCATCGTGCGAAGGCGCCTCGTGTGGCGTGTGCCTGCGTTGGCCGATCTTTATTCGGAGGATTCTCATGACCGTACTGTTTGTTGAATATCCCAAGTGCTCGACCTGTAAGAAGGCTAAGGCATGGCTGGACGAACACGGGGTAGAGTATATCGACCGCGATATCGTTTTGGACAATCCCACGGCTGATGAGCTTGCGACCTGGATTGCTCGTTCGGGGCTGCCGGTGCGGCGCTTCTTCAATTCGTCGGGCATGAAATATCGAGAGCTGGGCCTGAAGGCGCGTCTGGATGCGGGCATGACGGATCGGGAGTGCTATGAGCTGCTGGCGACCGACGGCATGCTGGTCAAGCGTCCGCTGCTGGTGGGCGACGACTTTGCGATCCCCGGCTTTAGGGAAGCGGCTTGGGCCGAGGCGTTGCTGTAGCGGCTGCGGAAAGTGCGACCCGTTTTGAGTGCTCAGGGCGGGACGTGTTTTCCATCGGCGGGCTCGCTCGGCTCAATCCTCGAGCTGTGCCCATTCGTGCGGATCGTAGACCTTTACGTGCTTGTTGGGCTTGCCGCTCCAGTACTCCTCGTCCATAAAGGGCAGATATGCCTGAACGCCGGGGCAGATAAAGGGAATCCGCTGCTGTTGCAGTCGCTCGCGCTGGCGCTGCTCCAGGTGCGCCTCGGATATGACGGTCGGCATACCGGACAGCTCGACGAGGCTTGCCTGGATTCGCTTAAGGTCGGGGAGTCCCGCGTGCCATGACATCCGCATGATCAAAAATGAGGCGCGGCGGTAGTTTGCCCGCATCACCGTGATGGCGGGGCGCAGTGTGGGATGGATCTTGTCCCGTTCGGGCCAAAGGTCAGCAGTGATCTCGAGGCCCAGGGTCTCCCATAGGTAATCAAGCTCTTCGTCCACGGCGCCTCGATATCTACGCGATCATTGATACTTCGATTGTGTTGCCTGGTGTTATCGCTTTCGCGGTAGAATCTGCCAACGGTTGACGGCTACCGCTCGCGGCGTTTTGCCCTTCGTGTACAGCGGTCGGCTTCACAGGTCCTTCACGGGTTGGACTAAAGTAGGCCAATTTGGCTGAATTTTAAAAAAGTCAAAATTGGGGCTTGCGTCACGGCGGTACTTCCCGTATATTTCTTTCTTGCGCAAAGGCACAGCCGAGCGCAGCGATGCAGTCATTGGGATGTCGTCTAATGGCAGGACAGCGGATTCTGGTTCCGTCAATGGGGGTTCGACTCCCTCCATCCCAGCCATTGCATTTGCTACATATGGCCCGTTCGTCTAGCGGTTTAGGACGCCGCCCTCTCAAGGCGGAGATCACCAGTTCGAATCTGGTACGGGCTACCAAAATTGAACGCCCGGGCCTCGTAAGAGACCCGGGTTTTGTGTATTGACCGATATTTAAGGCGCGCGTTGAGTCTGCCGCCCGGACCGAGGAGTTGTCATGGACCTGCCTATCAGCTTGGAAGACATCACGTATGCCGAGAACTATCTGGCGCAGGGCGACCTGGCTACGGCGACGCCGCTGCTTGAGCGTCTGGTGGAGCTCGCCGAGGAGTATATCGACGCTGAGTGCAAGACGGAGGAGAAGCGCCAGTACTTTAGCTTCGACAGCAAGTTTGAGCGCCTGGCCTATCGCCGCGTGGAGAAGGATCCGCGCGAGCTGGTGCAGGTCGAGGTTCCCTTTGACCGCCTGTACTCCGACATGGCGTTTGCCTACATCCGCCAGCAGGATTATGTGAGTGCTCGGAATGCCCTGATGCAGGCCGTGCGTTGGGATCCCATGAACTGCAACTATCGCTTGGACTTGGCCGAGCTGTTCCGTGCGCTCGAGGACAAGCAGGAGTGGGCATCGCTCTCGTTCTCGGTGCTGGAGCGCGCGAGCGACGGTAAGTGCGCCGCACGCGCCTACACCAACTTGGGTCAGTACTTCTTGGAGCCCGAGACCGAGAACATTTCGGCTGCCGTGGGCTGCGCGCGTCTGGCACTGCGCCTGGCGCCCAATGATGCGCATACGACGCGCCTGCTCAATAAGATACATACCACCTATCCTGATGCCGCCGATGAGAGCGACGACCACGTGATGGGTGAGCTCGCCCTGCAGGGCGTGCCGACCTCACCTTCGGCCGAGATCGCCATCTGCCTGATCATGTGTGCGACCGACGCTGCGAGCGACGGCGACAAGCAGGAGGCTACGCGCCTGACGGTCCGTGCCCGCGACCTGGTGGGCGAGGAGGCATGCGCGGCGATTATTAAGCTGGTGCGCGAGAGCGATGCCGAGCTTAACGCCGAGCGCAAGGCAAAGCGCGAGGCTGCGGGCTCAAACGCCGACGACGTCAAGGAGGCCGGCGATGCCCAGTAAGCGCGAGCGCAAGCTCATTTCCAAGAATCGCTCGGCGCATCACGAGTACTTTATCGATGAGACGTTTGAGTGCGGCATTGAACTGAGCGGCACCGAGGTCAAGTCGATTCGCGAGCGCGCCTGCCAGATCACCGATACCTTCGCGCTGATCCGCGGCGGGGAGTGCTGGCTCGTCGGCCTGCATATCCACCCTTATAGCCATGGTGGCGTGTGGAATCGCGATCCCGACCGTCGGCGTCGTCTGCTGCTGCACCGCAAGGAGATCGACTTTCTTGACGGCAAACTTCGCAACCGTGGTTATGCGCTGGTTCCGTTGGAACTCTACTTTAATACCGACGGTCGCGTAAAACTGCTGCTGGGTCTGGGCCGCGGCAAGAAGCTCTACGACAAGCGCGAGGATATGGCCAAGCGTGACGTTCAGCGTGAAATCGATCGCGCGCTTAAGGAGCGTAATCGCTAGGAACGAATTTGCGGGGAGCTGCCCTGCTGTGCCCGTCCCGTCTTCCTAACTTTTTTGACACATTTGCCTCAAAGGCGGCGTCCGTTATGGGCGGCGCCTTTTTTGTGGGTACATACAACCGTGAGGTTCGATCCCGGGTTAGGGGAGTGATTGTTATGGACAAAACTGCGTTCTTTACCATGCCGAGCGGACTGTACGTGGTGAGCGCCGCGGCAGACGGGCTGCGCGCCGGCTGCGTCATCAACACAGCAGTGCAGGTGACGTCCGCGCCGCCACGCATCTCGGTTGCCGTGAACAAGGATAACGTTACGTCTGGCGTTATCGCGTCTGCCAAGGCCTTTGCACTGACGGTGATCGACCAGACGGCTGATATGCTCTACGTTGGCAACTTTGGCTTCCGTACCAGCAGCGACTATGACAAATTTGCCAAGTACGAGACGCGCGAGACCGCACTGGGCATGCCTTATGTTCCCGAGCATGCGGCGGCGCTGTTTAGCTGCCGTTTGATTGACACCGTGGATGTGGGCACGCACCTGCTCTTTATTGGCGAGGTTGAGGATGCCGAGCGCTTGAGCGACGAGACTCCGTTGACCTATGACTACTACCACAAGGTTCTGAAAGGTAAGACGCCGCCCAAGGCTTCTTCGTATCAAGGCTAGAAATGTTTCGAAAGTACTTGCATTATATTATTGAGAACATATACTGATAAATGAAGTACACCAGCAGTCACGTTCGAGAGGAGAACATCATGGCTGAGGAGAAGAAGACGTATAAGTTCGTATGCACCGTTTGCGGTTATGAGGTAGAGGTCGACACGCCCGAACTGCCCGAGGACTACGTGTGCCCGGTCTGTGGCGTCGGTCCCGATCAGTTCGAGCTTGTCGAGGAGTAGCTCGTAGACACACGGCTTGCAGTAACACATAGCTCTGTCCAAGGGCCCCGGTCGAATTCTCGGCCGGGGCCCTTTTGATTAATCCGTCCCCAAGGGATCACGGCTGCTGTTAGCCGATCCTGTCTGACGTGAGTCCGGCCGACCGTTTGTCTCAATCTGTAACATGTGGCGGCTCAAAACGGGCCTATCTGTTACAGATTGAGACAAACCAAAACCGTCCGGCAGAAGATCTCAACCTGTAACATCTAACAGTGAAAACGGGGTCTACGTGTTACAGATTGAGACAAACGGAGCTGTCCCTCGGAAAGATCTCAATCTGTAACACCTAGACACCAAAAGCGGGTCTAGACGTTACAGATCGAGACGTTTGCCTGGGTAGGTGCCCCGCTCCATTACATCCCTGTCAACAACACGACATCGAGAATCGTCACGATGGCACCGATCCCTACGAGCAGCGCGTTGAGCGGGCGCGAGTTGGCGTATTTGCCCATGACGCGGCGTGAGCTGGTGAGCCGTATGAGCACAAAGACCGTAATCGGCAGCTGAAGCGACAACAATGCCTGACTCCAGATGAGACCTTCAAAAGGATTTGGGACGACCAGACACGCCGCCACTGCGCCGGCGAAACAGGTCGCCACCCCGATCGAGGAATGTCGGTCGTGGATGTCGTATTCCTCGTCGAACATGCCCGCGGCGATGGTTCCCGCCGCCATGCCTGCCGTCACACTACTCGAGAGGCCTGCAAACAGCAGTGCCACCGCAAAGATGGTCGAGCTTGCCGGGCCCAGAATGGGGGAGAGCGTGGCCGCTGCGACGGCGATGTCGTCTACGACAATGCCGTGCGCAAAGAAGGTCGTTGCGGCCAGGATGACCATGGCCGAGTTGATTGCCCAGCCCACGCCCATCGAAAAGAGCGTGTCGAAGAGCTCGTAGCGCAGACGCTCTTCGATAACCTGCTCGCCTTGGCCTTCGAAGTGCATGGATTGGATGACCTCGGAGTGCAGGAAGAGATTGTGTGGCATAACGACCGCGCCTAGGACACTTACGATAATCGCTACCGAGCCAGTGGGCATACTGGGCGTGATCCAGCTTGCGGCGGCTTGCGGCCAGTCGACCTTGACCAGCGCAAGCTCGGCCAAAAACGAGAGTCCTACCACGCCTACGAAGGCGATGATCCAGCGTTCGGCACGCTTGTAGGAGTTCGTCATCAGCATCGCCATCGATACTGCCGCCACGATGACGCAGCCCGCACGCACGGGCAGCCCAAAGAGCATTTGAAGGGCGATTGCGCCGCCCAGGACCTCGGCCATGGCGGTGGCGATGGTCGCGAGATAGGCGCTGCCGAGCACCGCGCGTCCCACGATGCGGGGGAGGTAGCGTGTCGTGGCCTCGGCAAGACAGGTGCCCGTGGCGATGCCCAGGTGTGCCGCGTTGTGCTGCAACGCGATGAGCATAATCGTGGACAGCGTGACGATCCACAGCAGCGCGTAGCCAAACTGCGAGCCCGCGGCCATATTGGAGGCCCAGTTGCCCGGGTCGATAAAGCCGACGGTCACGAGCAGCCCGGGACCGATATGCCGCGCAATGTCTAGGCCTCCGTGACCACCGGTGCGCGGGGAGCCAAAGTGATGTTTGAGATGGTTGAGCATGGTGCATTCCTGCGTGCCGTTTGTTTGACGCCACAAAGGATACCCGTTTTAGGCTCTAAAGTTAACCAAGACTAACAAAATTGCCGTATTTGAATAGGATAGTGAAAGGGGGCTGCCGAAATGTCTTGATCTGTAACAACTGGGGATGGAAATTGGGCCTAGCTGTTACAGATCGAGACAGGAAGAAATGGTCCTATGGAAAATCTCGATCTGTAACAGCTGACCGCCAAAGCCGGCCCTTCGTGTTACAGATTGAGACATTCGGAATTGTCTCTCGAAAACATCTCAATCTGTAACAGTAAGCCGTCGAAATTGGGTCTTCCTGTTACAGATTGAGATGTTTGAAGCGGTGAGCTTACAGGCCGAACTTGGGGCCCTTGTTGTCGCCCTTGAGGTCGGCGGTGTCCACTCGTAGGGCGTGCGTTACGCGATTGTTTCGAAACGGGCGGGAAACACAGCGGGCCGGCGATGCTCCTAGTATGCCTATTCAACTGACTGTCTTATATCTAGGGGAGGATCGCGATGCAGGCAGATTCCGCTCAGCAGCAGGGCCTTTATCGCCCCGAATTCGACCACGATGCATGTGGCATCGGCGCGCTTGCCGATATCAACGGCGAGCGCCATCACCAGATTCTGGACGACGCGCTGTCCATTTTGGTTAACTTGGAGCACCGCGGCGGCACGGGACTCGAGAAGAACACCGGCGACGGTGCCGGCATCCTGTTCCAGGTTCCGCATCACTTTTTTCGAAAAGAGGCTCAAAAGTGCGGCCAGATTCTGCCGACAGAGGGCGACTATGGCGTGGCCATGCTGTTCTTCCCGCAGGACGATAAGGGCGTAGAGGATGCCCGTCGCGTGTTTGAGGAAGGCTGCGCCGAGGCCGGCGTGCCACTGCTCTTTTGGCGCGAGGTGCCGGTCGACCCGCACGACCTGGGCGAGACGGCGCGTGCCTGCATGCCCACCATCCTGCAGGCCTTCCTGGGCCGCCCCGACGACACGCCCGCCGGCGATGCCTTCGAGCGTCGCCTGTACGTGTGCCGCCGCACCATCGAAAAGAAGGCCGATGCCGAGTTTGCCCTGCGCGACAAGATCTTCTACGTCTGCTCCATGAGCTCGCGCACTATCGTGTACAAGGGCATGCTCGTCGCCACACAGATGCGCCGCTTCTTCATCGACCTCAACGACGCCGCCGTCAAGACGGCCGTGGCGCTCGTCCACTCGCGCTACTCCACCAACACCACGCCCAGCTGGGAGCGCGCGCACCCCAACCGCTTTATCATTCACAACGGCGAGATCAACACCCTCAAGGGCAACGTCAACTGGATTCGCGCCCGCGAGCCCAACCTGTACAGCCCCGTGCTGCAGCACGATCTTGAGCGCGTGATGCCTATCATCAACCGCGAGGGATCCGATTCCGCGATTCTGGACAACGTGCTCGAGTTCCTGGTCATGAACGGTCGCCCGCTCACGCGTGCCGCGTCCATGTTGCTGCCCGAGCCGTGGGACCACAACGACAGCCTGAGTGAGGAGCGCCGCGCCTACGACGCCTACCAGTCCATGCTCATGGAGCCGTGGGACGGCCCGGCGGCCATCGCCTTTACCGACGGTCGCACACTGGGCGCCGCCCTCGATCGCAACGGCCTGCGCCCCGCTCGTTACTACGTGACGCGCGACGGTCGCTTTATGCTGGCAAGCGAGGTGGGCACCATCGAGGTGAGCCCCGAGAACATCGTGACGAGCGGCTGTCTGGGGCCGGGCCAGATGCTCGAGGTCGACTTTGCCCGCGGGCGCGTCATCTACAATGACGAGCTGCGCGCCCGTTACGCCAAGGAAAAGCCCTACCGCGACTGGATTGCCGAGGAGACGCTGACCGTCGACGCGCTCGATGAGCCCGCCGCGCCCGCGCCCGCCGAGGATGCCGAGGTGTCCTCGGCCGTGCGCATGGCCAAGCTCGGCTATCACTGGGATGACGTCGACGAGGTCGTGCGTCCCATGGCCCGGCAGGGCAAGGCCCCACTCGCTTCGATGGGTATCGACGCGCCGCTGGCCTGCCTGTCAAAGAAGACCCGCTCGTTCTTTGACTACTTCTATCAGCTGTTCGCCCAGGTCACGAACCCGCCGATCGATGCCCTGCGCGAGCATATGGTCACCTCGACCACGCTCTACCTGGGCAACCACGGCAACCTGCTCGAGGATTCCCGTACGGCCTGCCAGCTGGTTCGCTTGGAGCGCCCGTTGCTCAACGAGGAGGAGTTCGACCGCATTTGCGCCATCGACCGCGTGGGCTTTAAGACTCGCCGTTTCCGTGCCGTCTACCGCCGTGACGCCGGCGAGGGCGCGCTGCAGGCTGCGCTCAAGCAGCTTGCCGAGGACGTCGAGGCTGCGGTCCGCGACGGCGTGAACATCGTGGTGCTGAGCGATCGTGCCGCTGCGGGCGAGGTGCCCGTGCCGTCGCTGCTCGCCGTGGGCTGTGTGCACAACCACCTGATTCGCGCTGGCGTGCGTACCTTTGCCGACATCGTGGTGGAGTGCGGCGATGCCGTGTCCCCGCACGACTTTGCGGCGCTGGTGGGCTACTCCGCAAGCGGCATCTATCCGTACAATGCGCATGCGTGCATCCGCGACTTGGCAGCACGCGGCGACCTGGACGTGACGGCCGAGCAGGGCATCGACAACTACAACAAGGCCGCGACGGCGGGTATCGTCTCCATCATGTCCAAGATGGGTATCTCCACGGTGCAGAGCTACCATTCGGCGCAGATCTTCGAAGCCGTGGGCTTTACGCCGGAGTTCGTCAACGCGTACTTTGCCGGCACGGTGGGCCGTGTGGGCGGTATGGGTGTCGAGGACGTTGAGCGCGAGCAAAACGAGCGCTACGACGCCGCGCTCGCTATCCTTAAGAGCCCGGCTCCCGATCAGCTGCCCACGCTGGGCCTGACCAAGTGGCGCCCGCTCGGCGGCGAGGATCACCTCATCGATCCGCAGACTGTCTACTTGCTGCAGACCGCCTGCCGTGAGGACAGCTACGACACCTTTAAGGAGTACAGCGCCCGCCTGCACCGCACCGGCCGTGCCGTGCGTCTGCGCGACTTGCTCGACTTTGATGCCAGCGGCCGCACGCCGGTTTCGCTCGACGAGGTCGAGCCCGCGCTCAACATCGTCCGCCGCTTTAACACCGGCGCCATGTCGTACGGCTCCATCAGCAAGGAAGCACACGAGTGCATGGCCATCGCCATGAACCGCCTGCACGGCCGTTCCAACTCCGGCGAGGGCGGTGAGGATCCGCGTCGCGAGACCCCGCTGGCTAACGGTGATTCCAAGAACTCCGCGATCAAGCAGGTGGCAAGTGCGCGCTTTGGCGTGACGAGCCGCTACCTGTGCAGCGCCTTCGAGATTCAGATCAAGATGGCCCAGGGCGCCAAGCCCGGCGAGGGTGGCCACCTGCCCGGCAAGAAGGTCTACCCCTGGATTGCCGAGGTCCGTCAGTCCACGCCCGGCATCGGCCTGATCTCGCCTCCGCCGCATCACGACATCTACTCCATCGAAGACCTGGCCGAGCTCATCTTTGACCTTAAGAACGCCAACCCCGGCGCACGCGTGTCGGTCAAGCTGGTCAGCGAGGCCGGCGTCGGCACCATCGCCACCGGTGTGGCCAAGGGCGCTGCCGACAAGATCTTGATCAGCGGCCACAATGGCGGCTCGGGTGCCGCTGCTCGCGATTCGATCTGGCACGCCGGTCTGCCGCTGGAGCTTGGCCTTGCCGAGGCCCAGCAGACGCTGCTGCAAAACGGCCTGCGCTCGCGCGTGGTGCTCGAGGCCGACGGCAAGCTCATGGACGGCACCGATGTTGCCGTCGCCTGCCTGCTGGGCGCCGAGGAGTTCGGCTTCGCCACCGCCCCTCTGGTCACTCTTGGCTGCGTCATGATGCGGGTGTGTAACCTGGACACCTGCCCCGTGGGGGTGGCCACTCAGAACCCGGAGCTGCGGAAACGGTTCACAGGCAAGCCGGAGTACGTGGTCAACTTCATGCGCTTCGTCGCCCGGGAACTACGGGAGCATATGGCCCGGCTTGGGGTGCGCACGGTGGACCAGCTGGTAGGCCGCACCGACCTGCTGCGGGTACGGAAGCCCGCCGTCAACCAGCGGGCGGCCACGGTGGACTTGTCCGCCATTCTGGACAGTGCTTACGCCGGCTGGCCAAAGACCCGCTTTGATCCGGCGGACGCCTATGACTTCCATCTGGAGGACACAGTGGATCTGCGGGTACTGGAACAGAAGCTGGGCGTCGCCCTTGAGAAAGGCGACCATAGGCGGCTGGAACTGGCGGTGTCCTCCACCGACCGGGCAGTGGGGACTATCCTTGGTTCGGATATCACTCTCCTCCACGGGGAGGCACTCCCCGACGACACCTTTGTGGTAAAGTGTACCGGCGGGGGAGGCCAGTCCTTCGGCGCCTTCCTGCCCCGCGGCCTCACCCTGGAGCTGGAGGGGGACGCCAACGACTACCTGGGCAAGGGCCTCTCCGGAGGGAGGATCATCGTCTATCCGCCCAAGGACAGCCCCTTTGACCCGGCAGAGAACATTCTGGTGGGCAACGTGGCCCTCTATGGAGCCACCTCCGGCCAGGCCTTTCTCAACGGCGTGACCGGGGAGCGGTTCTGCGTGCGCAACTCCGGCGCCGACGCGGTGGTGGAGGGAGTGGGGGACCACGGATGCGAGTA
>CAJJZM010000025.1:0-20274 GCA_905197595.1 uncultured Collinsella sp. | reverse complement strand
AAATCCCCGGCGCGGCCCGCTTTTTTGACTCACGCAGCGCCCTTGCGAATCGAAGGTGAATGGTTTCCCCGCTACTTAGTACTGCTCGACGCCCATGTAGCGACGGACCTCGGGGCTGTGGTCAAACACCTTGCCGCGGGCGGCGCGCAGCTCGCAGCTCATGTTGTAGAAGAAGATCGGCTCCAGGTACGAACGCACGCTGGCGGGCACGTCGCCTACGCCGTACTCGAGCGCATCGAGCACCATGACCGTATCGGTGTGCGTGTTGAGAAACGCCAGCGCGCGCTCCTCCATGGGGCGGCACTCGCCCGCGCCAAGCTGCACAAAGTAGAACACGCCGGGCTCGGTGGCCTCGAAGGGACCGTGGAAGTACTCGCCAGAGTGGATGTAGCAGCAGTGCTGCCACTGCATCTCCATGAGCGAGCAGATGGCCATGGCGTAGGTCTGGCTAAAGTTGGGGCCGGACCCCAGGATATAGAAGAACTTGTGCTGCTGGCAGAGCTCGGCAAAGCGGGCGCCCAGCTCGGCGTTGACCTTTTCGCGGGCGGCGGGCAGCAGCGCATCCATCTGCTTGAGGCCAGCGTACATGTCGGCGAGCGCCTCGTAGCCTTCCTGCTGGTCGAGCAGCTCGGCAGCCATCAGAACGCCGATGCCCTGCGGGACCTCGGCCTGCGACTCGCCCTTGCCCCACGGATAGACCCAGGTTGTCCACTTGCCGTTGTCGATCTTGGAACCCGCATAGTCGGTCATAGTCACGACCTCGGCACCGGCAGCCAGCGCCATCTCGCAACCGTCGACGACCTCCTGCGTGTTACCGCTGTGGCTGCAGGCGACGACGAGCGACTTCGGCCCCAGGCTCTTGGGGGCCATCAGGCAAAACTCGCGCGCGGTGTAGACCGTCGAGGCAAACGTAGTGGCCTCGCGCTTGAGCAGCTCGTTAGCCGGCATCAGGTCGATCATCGAACCGCCGCAGGCGATCCAAAACACGTTCTCAATCTTGCCCTTGCGCTCGATAATTTCCTGAATCAGATCGTGTGCGTTCACCGTGACGCTCCTCCTTATGTGGCAGCTTTGAACGACAGCAGCTCGTACCTGCTGTCGTTCTATGTTGTTCTATTTATAGCATGCAAGCAGGTGCCCGTGAAGTCATTTCAGCAAATTTGTTCTATGTTGTTCTATCTATGGACGTTAGATGTCGAACACGTAGCGCGAGCCCACGATCTTTTGGCGCCCGAGCAGCAGGGGCCGCTCGTCCTCATCGGTAAAGTACGCCTCCATATAGAAGAGTGGCTCGCCGGCCGGCACCTCCAACAGCGGGGCCGCCTGAGCATCGGCAAGCGCAATCTCCACGGTACAGGGGTCGGACTTGAGCGGCGCGCGGCCCGAATGCTCGGCAACGAGCGCAAAGATCGAGTTATCGGCGAGGTCCTCGTCGGCAAGCGTCTGCAGGTAGGGATGGTCGGCCAGCACAAAGGCGTTGTTCTCGAGCATGACGGGGATGCCGTCGGCCGTGCGCACGCGCTCGACCACGATGAGCTCGCAGCCGGGCTCCACGCCAAAGAACGCCGCATCCTCGCGCGTCGCCGCGACCACCGTGCGCGACACCAGACGCGCTCCGGCCACCATGTCGTTGGCGGCACAACCCTCAGTAAAGCTCTGGACGTCGCCTTTCTGGACAATCTTGCGCTTGAGCTTGGGAGCGCACACAAAGGTGCCCCTCCCCTGCTGTCGGTTGAGATATCCCGCGCGCGACAGCTCCTCGATGGCGCGGCGCACGGTGATGCGTCCCACGCCGTAAGACTTCGCGAGCTCCATCTCGGAAGGAATGCGCGAGCCGGCCGCATACACGCCGCGCGCGATCTCGCCCTTCAGGTCGTCCATGACCTGCTGGTACAGCGGTACGGCGGATACGCCAGCGCGGTCGGTTTTATCGTCGGTTGCCATCGTTACGCTCCATCCCGCGCATGCTCGGATTCAAACTCTTCAATCGCCGCCATAAACTGCTCGCCAAAGGCGTCGGCCTTTTTCTCGCCAATGCCGTTGACCTGAATCAGCTCGTCGCGCGTCTGCGGGCGCAGGCGGCACAGGCCGCGCAGGGCCTTGTCGGAAAAGACCATGTACGGCGCCATCTCGAGCTCGGTCGAGATCTCCTTGCGCAGGGTACGCAGGCGCTCGAACAGCTCGGCATCGTCGCCCACGCGCGGGCGCTGATCCAGCTCGGCCTCCTCGCGCAGCAGATCCACCGCACGGCGGGCGCGGGCCGAGGCCTTGCGCTTGGACGCGCGACGTTTAACGGTAAAGGCGAACGCCTCGTCCTCGACCTCGCCGGCGCGCGGGCCCAGCCCCACGACCGGGTACTGCCCCTGCGAGGTAGCCAAATAACCGCGGCCGCACAGCTGGCCGATGATGTCCTTGATGCGCCCAACCGATTCGCTCGACAGCTCACCATAGCCGCAGTCCTCGTCCAGATGCATCTGGCGAATGCGCTCGGTGTTGCCGCCGTGGAGCACGTCGGCGATGAGCGACTTGCCAAAGCGCATGGGGCGCGTGGCGACGTAGCGCACGGCGGCGCGGGCCATATCGGTGACGTCCTCGACCTCGAACTGCGTGAGGCAGTTGCTGCAGTTGCCGCAGCCCTCGGCGTCGTCCGTGGCGGTGCCGCCCGCGGCGGCTGTCGCATGCTCGGCCGCGGCCTCGTCGCCAAAGTAGCGCAGCATATATTCGCGCAGGCAGCCGGTGGTATTGCAGTAGCCCTCCATCTGGCTGAGCAGGCGATATCGGTTCTGGAGCGCCCACGCGCGTTGCTCGTCATCGAGCGCCTCGTCGGCCGCGTCGCCACGGTCGATCAAAAAACGACGCATGCGAAAATCGTTGCCGTTCCACAGCAAATGGCAGCTGGCCGGGTCGCCGTCGCGGCCGGCGCGGCCCGCCTCCTGGTAGTAGGCCTCGATGCTCTCGGGCACGTTGTTATGGATGACGTAGCGCACGTCGGGCTTGTCGATACCCATGCCAAAGGCGTTGGTGGCGACCATCACCTGAATGTCGTCGTCGATAAAGGCACGCTGGCTCTGACGACGGGCGTCGTTGCCCATGCCGGCATGGTAGCGGCCAACGCGAATGCCGCTGGGGCCCAACGCCTCAGCAAGCTCGCCTGCCAGCACATCGACGGTCTTGCGGGTCGAGCAATACACGATGCCGCTCTCGCTCGAATGCGCGATCACATAGTCGCGCACCCACGCGGTCTTAGCCTTGTCGCCCATCTCCTCGCAGCCAAAGTAGAGGTTCTTGCGATCGAAGCCCGTCACCACCGTCGCCGGGTTTTGCAGGCCGAGCATCTGCTGAATGTCCGCACGCACGCGCTCAGTCGCTGTAGCGGTAAAGGCCGCCACGATGGGGCGCTGCGGCAGGGAATCGATAAACTCGCGAATCTGCAGGTAGGCGGGGCGGAAATCCTGACCCCATTGGCTCACGCAGTGGGCCTCGTCAATGGCCACGAGCGGAACGCCGATGCCGCCTTCGGCCGCAGCTTCCTGCGCAAAGGCCAGAAAACGCGGCTCGAGCAGGCGCTCAGGTGCCACATACATAAGCTGGTAGCGACCCTCGCGCGCCCGCTTGAGCACGGTATTTTGCTGAGCCGGCGTAAGGCTGGAGTTGAGATAGCTGGGGCGCGCGCCCGCCGCGAGCAGTGCGCGGGTCTGGTCCTCCATAAGCGACAGCAACGGACTCACCACAAAGGTGATGCCGGGAAGCATGAGCGCGGGCACCTGGTAGCAAATGGACTTGCCGGCGCCCGTGGGCATAACGCCCAGCGCGTCGCAGCCGGCAAGGATCGCATCGACCATACGGTCCTGCCCCGGGCGAAACGAGGTGTAGCCAAAATAGGCGCCGAGCGTGTCGAGCGCCGTCTGTTGCATGCTATCGGTCATGGTTTCCTAACGTCCAAGTCATCTGCCGCCGATTATACGCCGCCACGCGGACCGGTGCCGCACGGCTGCCGGCCACGGGCGGCGCAATCCGAAAGGAACGAGCGTGGATTTTTGGACACTTTCCGGATGAGCGTGGATAATCTCCCACTTTGAGGCCGCCATCGGGCCAAAAACGGGAGATTATCCACGCTCGTTCTGCGACTAGTCGTTGGGAACCTTCTTGAATAACCAGTCGTTTAAGAGCGTCCCCAACGGCTAATCTCTTGACAAGCGCGAAAACGTCACTGGTTGAGCATAAGTCAGCGAAAACGCGGTTTGTCAAAATCGCGTAACTATTAAAGTTGACGTAAGCCCTCTTCGAGACCGGTCTTGCTGTCGGTCTTCTCGTCGCGCATCTTGATGACGCGGGCGGGGACACCGGCCACGACGGCACCGGCGGGGACGTCCTCGACGCACACGGCGCCGGCGGCAACGACAGCGCCCTTGCCTACGCGCACGCCTTCCAGGACCACGGCGTTGGCGCCGATCATGACATCGTCTTCGATGATGACGGGCGTGGCGCTTGCGGGTTCAACGACGCCTGCCAACACGGTTCCAGCGCCGATGTGGCAGTTCTTGCCCACGGTTGCGCGGCCGCCCAGGACGGCGCCCATATCAATCATGGAGCCTTCGCCAATGACGGAGCCGATGTTGATGATGGCGCCCATCATGATGACGGCACGGTCGCCGATCTCGACGCGGTCGCGGATGATCGCGCCCGGCTCGATGCGGGCATTGATGCCCTTAAGGTCGAGCATAGGGACGGCGGAGTTGCGGCAGTCATTCTCGACGTCGTAGTAGTCGATGGAGTCGGCATTGGCATCGAGGATTGCCTTGAGCTCATCCCAGTCACCAAAGACGGTCTTGCCACGACGACCGCCGTAGACGTGTGCATTGCCCCACTGGACCTTCATGCCCGGCTTTTCGCGCACGTACAGTTTGACGGGCGTTTTCTTGGGCGCGGTGGCGATGTAGTTGATAATCTCCTGTGCATCCATCTCGGCTGCATTGCTCATTTGCTGTCTCTCCTTTGCGTGGGTACGGTTGATACCTGGTTAGGCAAACATGACCTGGTCGAACGTATAGAAGCCGTGCTCGCGGGTGACGAGCTTCTGCGCGGCTGCCAGGGCGCCGTTGACAAAGATCTGACGGCTCGTGGCGCGATGCGTGAGCGTGACCTCCTCGTCCTGGCCAAAGAAGCTCACCTCGTGCACGCCGGCGACGGTGCCGCCGCGCAGCGAGTGCATACCGATTTCCTTGGGGTCGCGCGCACCGCACATGCCCTCGCGTCCGTAGACGGGATGGTAGCCTGCCTCGGGCTCGGCTTCGACGACGGCATCGAGCAGCAACTTGGCAGTGCCGCTGGGGGCGTCGACCTTTTGGTTATGGTGCGTCTCGACGATTTCGCAGTCAAAGCCGGGCAGCTCGCGTGTGGCCTGTGCTACCAGATGGCGCAGGGCTGCGATACCGATGGAGTAATTTCCGGAGTGCATGACGCGGGCGTTTTGACCCAGCTCGCGCAGGCGATCCATCTGCTCGGGTGTGTAGCCCGTGGTGCCCGAGACCAATGCGGCGCCTGTACGCTCGACATAGGCGACGACGGCGTCGAAGGTCACGACGTTCGAGAAGTCGATGATGACGTCGGCTGCCGGGGCGCTCTCGAGCTCGGACAAGTCGAAGCCGATCTGGGCCACGATATCAAAAACGGGCTGCCCGGCGGCGTCGACAATGCCTTCGGCGGTAGTGCGGATGAGCGAGCCCATGCGACCCGTTCCCATAATGACGGTCTTAATCAAGCAGACCAGCTCCCTTCAGAGCATCGGTAAGTGTGGCACGCGCATCGTCGGCCATGGGGCACAGCGGCATGCGGTAGTTTGCCTCGATCATACCCATCTGGGCGAGCGCCTCCTTAACGGGAATGGGATTGACCTCGCTAAAGAGGGCATTGATGAGCGGCTGGCCGGCAATCTGGATATCGCGGGCGCGCGCTACGTCACCGTCCAGATAGGCGCGGCACATGTCGTGCACGGGCTGCGGCTGAACGTCGGCCCATACGCTGATGGTGCCCGAGGCGCCCAGGCTCATAAGCGGCACGGTGAGCGCGTCCTCGCCCGAGTACATGCGGAAGTCATCGGACAGCAGGTGGGCGATCTTGGCTGCGTAGGCGACGTTGCCCGAGGCCTCCTTGATGCCCATGATGTTGGGGTGCGCGGCCAAGCGCTCCACGTTGTGCACGCTGATGCCGCAGCCGCAGCGGCCGGGGATGTTGTACAGGATGCAGGGGATGTCCACGGCGTCGGCCACGGTCTTAAAGTGCTGGTAGATGCCCTCTTCGTTAGACTTGTTGTAGTAGGGGGTAATGAGCAGCAGGCCGTCGGCGCCCAGTCCCTGATAGGTGAGCGACTTGGTGAGCATGGTCTGCGTGGAGTTGGAGCCCGAGCCGGCAATGACGGGGACGCGTCCTGCAACCTGCTTGACCACGGCGGCGACAACGGAGTTGTCCTCGTCGTCGGTCATCGTGGCGCTCTCGCCGGTGGTGCCCAGGGTGAGGATGGCATCGGTGCCATTTTGCAGGTGGAAATCGATAAGGCGCTCGAGCGCGTCAAAGTCGACACTGCCGTCCTTTTTAAACGGCGTGACGAGGGCGACGATTGAGCCCTCGAGATTGCGGATGTCCATGTTCTTCTCCTTCGCTTCCGCGATCTGGATGCGTTTGTTCCACTGAGCGGCGACGGCCAGGCGCTCGTCCTGAGCGCGACGGCGGGCGCTTTCGGCGCGCGATTTGGACAGTAGCTCACGGCCGCACGGCAGCACGTCGAGCGTGGCAAAGTAATCGCCCGGGCGCTCGGCGCGGCGGATGAGGTCTGCCGAGCCATCGGGGCGCAGCAGGACCTCGGCGGAGCGCAGACGGCCGTTGTAGTTGTAGCCCATGGAGTAGCCATGCGCGCCGGTGTCGTGAATCACGAGCAGGTCGCCCATGTCGATATGCGGCAGCTCGCGGTCGATGGCGAACTTATCGTTGTTCTCGCACAGATTGCCCGTGATGTCGTAGGTGTCCGTAGCGGGCGCTGTGGTCTTGTCGTCACCACCCGGCTGGCCCATCACCGTAATGTGGTGGTAGGCGCCATACATGGCGGGACGAATAAGGTCAACGGCACTGGCGTCCACGCCGATATAGTCCTTGTAGATCTGCTTCTCATGGATGGTCTTGGTGACCAGGCACCCATAGGGGCCCATCATAAAGCGGCCCATCTCGGTACAGATTGCCACATCGCCCATGCCGGCGGGAACCAGAATCTCGTCGTAGGCCGTGTGCACCCCTTCACCGATGGCGTGGATGTCGTTGGCCTGCTGCTCGGGCAGGTAGGGGATACCGACGCCGCCGGATAGGTTGATGAAGGCGACGTGTGCGCCGGTCTCGCGCTCCAGGCGCACGGCAAGCTCAAAGAGGATGCGCGCGAGCTTGGGGTAGTAGTCGTTGGTGACGGTGTTGCTGGCAAGGAATGCGTGGATGCCAAAGCGCTCGGCGCCCTTGGCCTTGAGCGTGCGGAAGGCCTCGAAGAGCTGCTCGGTGGTCATGCCGTACTTGGAGTCGCCCGGATTGTCCATGATGCCGTTGGAGAGCTGGAACAGGCCGCCTGGATTAAAGCGGCAACTGACCGTCTTGGGGATTGGCCCCGCAACGTGCTCAAAGAACTCGATGTGGCTGATGTCGTCAAAGTTGACGATGGCACCCAGTTTGTCGGCGAGCTCAAAGTCGGCAGCCGGCGTATCGTTGGACGAGAACATGATGTCGTGTCCCGTGATACCCAGCGAGCGGGCGATCATGAGCTCGGTATAGCTCGAGCAATCGCAGCCGCAGCCGTATTCGTTGAGAATGGAGATGAGCGCCGGGTTGGGGTTGGCCTTGACGGCAAAGTATTCCTTAAAGCCCGGGTTCCATGCAAAGGCGTCGCGCACTTCTTGCATGTTGCGGCGGATGCCCGCCTCGTCGTATAGATGAAACGGCGTGGGGAACTGCTCGACGATATGCTCGAGCGTCTCCTTGTCCACAAACGGCTGCTTGGCCGCATATGCCTCGTTGGGGGTCAATGCCATGTCCCGTAAACCTCGCTATCCAGACGGCGCCATCTGCGCATCGAATCCGCATAGCGTGGACCCAATGTCCGGATAGCGCTCCCGCATTGCTGCAGACAGTCCTGTGGGTGTTTCCCACAGGCCCACCAGGTTGTTCGTGCCCGAAAAACCCAGTTCGGCGGGTTTCGCCTCCCCACGGGGTCAAAGCCTGCCGGCTCGCCCGCGGTTCTTCGTGCCCGCGCCTCTATCAAGTGGTAACGACCCTACCACGTTGCACTTTACCAAACAAGAGTATTCGTATATAACGTTTAAAAAATGCAGGGATATGCTGGAAATAAGGGTATGGCAATCTTGCGGCACAATAGATAGCAACCGGCGCACACCAATGAAAGGAACCTCTATGACCGAGCTCCAAGAACTCCGTCGCTATCGGCGCGACTTGCACAGGATCCCGGAGCTCGACTTCGATCTTCCGCAGACTATTGCCTATATCGAGGGCGTGTTGGCGTCGCTTGCCTGCGAGGTGACCCATCCGTGCCCCAGCTGCGTCTGCGCTTTCTTTGACGCTGGCGTTGGTGCCACGCATGCCACGGCGATTCGTGCGGATATGGATGCGCTGCCCATTGCCGAGGCGACGGGTGCGGCCTTCGCCTCGTCTCATCCCGGCAAGATGCACGCTTGCGGGCACGACGGACACATGGCCATGGCGCTCGCCGCCGCGACGTATGTCGACCGCACGATTCGCGAGCAGCCGGGTTCACTTAAACGCAACGTGCTTTTTGTGTTCCAGCCGGCCGAGGAAACGACCGGTGGTGCCAAGACGGTATGCGAGAGTGGTGTGTTCGAGCGCTATGGGGCCGACCGCATTTTTGGCTTCCATGTGTGGCCCGATCTGTCTGCCGGCACGCTGGCGAGTTGTTCTGGTCCGCTGCTGGCGCGTTCGAGCGAGACGCATATCCATATTCACGGTACGAGTATCCATATTGCTAAGACTTATGGTGTGCCGGTTGAGGAGTCACACGATGCCGCGTTGGCGGCAGCGAAGTTTTTGGTTACCGAGCGCGAGCTGATGGACGAACTGGGCACCGACGAGCCCTGTATCGGCAAGTTTGGCCTGCTGCAGGCCGGTACCGTCTGCAACGCGGTGGCGGGGGAGGCCCATGTGGCCGGCAGCTTGCGTGTGTTTACGGACGGCATGTTCGACCGTGCACGCGAGGGTGTGCGCCGCGTGCTTGATGAGGCATGCACTGCAACGGGCTGCACGTACGATCTCGACTTTGCCGAGGGCTATCCGCCGGTCGACAACGATCCCGAGTTGTTTGATCGAATCGCGCCCGTTCTGCCCGAATTGCAACTTGTGGACGAGCCGCTGCTAATCGCCGAGGATTTCGCGTTCTATCAGCGCCATCTGCCGGGCGTGTTCTTCTTGCTGGGCACGGGCGTGCCAGAGGGACAAGAAAACCCGATCGACGCTGATGGCTGCCCAGCCTATGCAACAAGCGCTCTGCATACCGATACCATGCTCTTTGACGAGGAGATTCTTCTCAAAGGCCTTGATGTCTACAAGCGATTGCTTTTGCTTGACTAAGGCGTGAAGGACTATTTGTTCTAGAAAATACGAACAAACGTACGATATAATAGAGATGTAAGTCTATAGAAACGTTTGACGTTACTAACGTAAGGCGATACTATGATTGCATCGTATAAAGATGAGGATACCGAACGCTTTGCCATGGGTGTGCGGGTCAGGAAGTTCGTGCCCTTTGAGCGTGTTGCGTTGAGGAAGATTCGCCAACTGCAGGTTTGTGCTTCGCTTGATGATCTTCGCGTTCCACCGGGCAACCGCCTGGAAGCTTTGAAGGGCGATCGTGCCGGGCAATATAGCATCCGTGTTAACGAGCGCTATCGGGTCTGTTTTGAGTGGAGACAGGAGATGGCTTGGAATGTCGAAATCGTCGATTATCACAAGTGATGAGACCTCGGCCGATTTGCTGTCGCCAGTGACTCCTGGTGAGCTTCTCAAAGAGGAGTTTCTTGTTCCCATGGGCATTTCTCAATATCGCCTTGCGAAAGAGACCGGAATTCCGGCTCAGCGTATCGGGCAGATTGTCTTGGGAAAACGTCGCGTGACGGCCGACACCGACCTCCGTCTTTGCCGTTATTTTGGCCTGACGGATGGTTATTGGCTGCGCGCTCAGATGGCGTTTGACCTTGAGGCCGAGAAAAGGCGGATCGAACCGGAACTCGATAAGATCGTTCCTGTTCAGCAGGCCATCGCACTGTAGTGCTCAGAGATGATGGGGGTGGCGCGGCGATGAAGCGACGCCGACAGTCTGCCGTATATAGTCCGGGTGGATGCGGGTGCGGTTTGCTGCTGCTTCCGGTCATCGCTGTGAGCATTGGCGTGATGTTTGCGCTTGCTGGGCTTGCCGCGGCGGCGCTCGTGCTGTTTATCACTGCCATCGGCGTGACGATTTGGCTCTGCCGCAATCGCGGGCAACGCCGTGCCGACGGTAAAACCAATGTCGGCTGGGTCGTCTTTCTGATCATTGCGTACCTGCTGAGTGTCAGCTACCTTGTTTTCTTTGTCCTGTTGATGATCAGTGCTTTTACCGGGGAATCCGTCACGGTGGGTTGATCACTGCTGGCAGACGGTCGCGCAAAGTGCGTTTGCTCGGCGTTTGGATAACTGCATTGGCCGTTTACCGCAACCTTAGCTCTCAGCTAATGAATTCAAGTTCAATCCTTCCTACGATGTGCTGTGTGCCGGCACGGTAGCCGGATCGTAGGAAGGATGAATAATGGCAAAAGAGGGAAAGAAGCCGATCGGCAAGATTGTCCTAGGCATCATCGTGGTGCTGGTTATTGTCGGTGCCGTGGGCTCTATGGGCGGCAACTCAACCGATTCGTCTGCGAGCGATTCGGCAAAACCTGCCGAGACGGCACAGCAGGCTGAGGAGCAAAAAGAACCGCAAGAACCGTATACCATTGCTGACGAGGCTGAAGACACTTCCAATCAGTTTACCTATAAGATCACGGGCACGCTGACCAATAACACGGACAAGGAAAAGAGCTACATTCAGATTGAATATGTTCTGTATGATGCCGATGGCAACCAGGTTGGAACGGCTCTTGCAAACACCAATCATCTGAAGGCGGGCGGCTCCTGGAAGTTCGAGGCGCTGGGTACGGTGTCTCCCGACCAGGTTGCTAGCTGGGAGCGTTCGGACGTAAGCGGTTTCTAGCATGTTGCATGCACTGGGGGAGGTGAGGTCGTATGCCCGATAAAAAGCTGACTGACGAGTTACTCAATGAGCTTCTCGACGCGCCAAACATCGATGGCTATATCAAGGAGCACGACTTTGCCACCCCGTCGCTTTCGGACTACCTGAAGCAACTGCTGCAGGAAAAGGGCTTGGAGCGCTCGCGCGTGGTTCGTATGGCCGATCTCAATGAGACCTTTGGCTATCAGATCTTTACCGGTGCGCGTCATCCGAGTCGCAATAAGGTGCTGCAGATTGCCTTCGCCATGGCGCTAACGCTCAAGGAGACCAACCGCGCCTTGACGGCGGCGGGTGCCAACATCCTCAATTGTAAGGACCGCCGCGATGCGATTATCATCTTTTGTATCGATCGCGGGTGCAGCCTCCAAAAGGTCAACGAGGAGCTGTATCGCTTTGGCGAGGAGACGGTGAGTTAGCGGCTGATATCTGAGCTGTCGGAGCTGCCGAACAACGATGCAAACGAACGGGGCGCGGATGCCATGGGGTGTCTGCGCCCTGCGCTATGATGGAGGCTATGGATAATCAGACCCCAACATATTCCGATGATGAGCTGACCGCAGCGCTTGCCGAGCACCTGGCGTCGCTCGATCGTGACGACAGCTATCGCGTGGAGCGTGTACTTAAGCGCTCGTCCGTTGAAGCAACCGAGCTCGTGTACTTTGAAGGAACCGGCGGTGGCTCGCTCGGCCCCTTTGTCCGCAAACGCATCGATGCTTCGGCTCAAATCGGCGGGGCATACGAGCGTCTGTTTGCCGCTCAGCGGGCAGGCAGGCGTTTTGAGCACCTGCCCAGAATCGTCGATTGTCGTCGTGTGGGCGACGAGCTCAACGTGGTTATGGAATACATCGAAGGGGAGACGTTCGGGGCGCTGGTGGACCGTCTGGGAGCCACCCCCGATTATGCGCGTGAATTGTATCCTGCCCTATGCGATGCCGTGGGCGAGCTCCACGCCGGTTTTGCAATGGCGGGGGAGACTTCGGCGCCGGTGATCCATCGCGACCTCAAGCCGTCGAATATCATCGTGACAGGTGCCAACTATACGCCTGATGACGGTCTGACGTTTTCGTCGCTGGTGATTATCGACTTGGGGATCGCCCGCGTATGGCGCGATGGCGCCGATGCCGACACCGTCAAGTTTGGCACGCGACCCTATGCGCCGCCCGAGCAGTATGGGTTTGGGCGGACGAGTGTGCGCAGCGACGTCTACGCACTTGGCGCCCTGTTGTTCTTCTGCTTGACGGGAGTCGACCCTAAACCGGGGCTCGACATGCGCGAGCAATGCGAGGCGCGTGGCATTCCCACTCCACTTGCCGATGCCGTCTGCATGTCGATGGCGCTCGACCCGGCCAAGCGTTTTGCGAGTGCGGAGGCATTGGGACGGGCTACGCGCGCGGCATACGATCTGAGTCGCCCCGTGCGGCCTCCTGCGCCTGTCCGTACTCCGGCCTTGGAGACGGTGTTGACGCCCCAAGGGCTCCGAAACCCCGCAGAGCTTCCTAGGCCTGCCGCCTCCGCTGCATGCGGTCTGCTCTCTCGCGTTCCGGAGTCTCTGGGGCGTATTTGGAATACGCTCGTCTGCCTCTCGCTGCTTGTGTTCTTTGCCGGAAGTCACTTTGCCGTCTTTCACCCCACGGGAACAAACCAAAGCTACCCGACGTGGCTTCTCATAATCGAGTATTTTTTCTTTGTCGATGGCCTTATAGTGCTTATGCATTTTGCGCTGCTCGATAAGCGCCGTCTTCGTCGGCGATTCGCACTGCTCGACAGCTATCGCGGCAAGAAGCTCGCGAAACTCTGGCTCAAGGCATTGGGTGTGCTGCTCCTATGCATGATCGTCATAGTCGCGGTTGCCAATGCGACCGGCGTCGTCGATACCTCCGCTACCTAAAAGAAAAGGGCCCCATTGGGGCCCTTTGCAGTTGCACTTAGATGCGGTTCATCTGAGCGGCGACTTTGTTGTACCAGTCCTGCCACGTGGGCGGGCAGTACTTTTTGGCCGCTGCCGGGGTAAGGGTGGAGCCGTAGTTGGCGCCCAGATAGGCAACGTGAGCGGAGATGCCCTCGCTCCAGCTGCCAAAGCTGCGCCAGCCGCCGCCACGTGCACTCCAGCCCCAGGCGTTATAAGAATTGGCGCAATAAGCACCCTTGGTGCTCTCGATGCAGGCGATGGCGGGGGACCAACGGGGGTCGACACCGGTATTCCAAGCGGCGACGGCAAAGTTGTAGCCCTGGCCTGCCATAGGGGAGCCGGCGAGATAATTGTCGATGCGGCTCGTCCACTCATTAATGAACGAATCGTAATCGGAACTACCGGTATTGGCGTTGTTCACCGTGGTGTCGATGGTGGTGTTGGTGTTGGTGGCCTGGCTGCTGGAATTGCTGCCGCTTACGCCCTCGCCCGAGAGCTTCTCGGCGGCAGCGGCCTTATCGGCCTCAAGCTTGGCAAGCTCGGCGGCATTTTCCTGCTCGGCTTTTGCCTGCGCCTCGCTGCGGAGCTGCTGGGCCTGAGCCAACGCATCCTCGGCGTTTTTCTGCTCTGCCTCAAGCTGAGACTTGGCCTGCTGGAGCTCAGCCTTGTTCTGCTCGAGTTCGGTTTGCATGTTATTGAGCTGTTCGATCTCGTCGACGCTCGAGCTCGTGATCTGGTTGGTGTATTTGCAGGTCGTGATGAACTCACCCAGGCTCTGCGCGTTGACCAGGAAGCTCACGATGGGGTTGGTGCCCTTCTGATACTTGTACAGATCGCGCATGGCGGAGCTTGCCTTGGCCTGCTGCTCGGGAAGCTTGGCCTCGATTTCCTCGATGCTTGCCTCATTGGAGTCAATCTGCTTTTGCAGGTCATCGAGTTTGGTGCGGGCGTCGTTGTAGGCGCTCGTGGCGGCTTCGATCTTCTGCTGGGCTGCGGAAAGCTGGTCCTGCGTTGCCTGCGAGGCGGCATACGCCGCAACGGGGGAGAGCATCGGCGTGGCCGTCAGCGCAACGGCGAGCGCGGCGCTCGTGATGATACGAGCCGGCTTCGACGCAATGAGCGCTGCGGCGCGATGGTTCGAATGCTGCATCCAGTCCCTCTGCAATCAATCGTAGGTTATGGTTCGAACGGTATTCTACTACTGCTTTCGACCTCAACTTGAACCTTAAAGGTTCCAAAGGGTCAAGTTGAACTTGAGGCTTTGGCTTTGACCTGCAGTTATGATGAATTGTTGAGAAACCATAGAGTTCAACTTTAACGTTACGGAACCCTGTCGAGAGGGTTTTTGTTTATCAAAAGTCGCCTCATGTGGGGTTTTGCAACTACAGGGTCCCATCACGGCGAGGGCGGATTTCATGCTGGACGATTACGTCGATTGCCATAGATACGGTGGAGCTTTGGGCGCCGGCGGCTTGGCACGCTAGAATAAATCAGTTGCGCAAAGACCGCCCCGTTGTGTGGGCAGTTCATGATAGGAAGTTTACATGGCATTGCAGTTTACAGAGCGCGAGTTCATTCCCGTGCTGCTCGGTGGCGACATCAACGCCTATTCGGTGGCGCGCGCCTTCTACGAGGAGTACCAGGTCAAGAGCCTGGTCTTTGGCAAGTACCAGACGGGTCCCGCGTACCGCAGCCAGATTATCGACTACACGCCCAACGTGGATATCGATACCATGCCCGTGATGCTCAGGACCGTCAACGGCATTGCCCAAGCGCATGCCGATAAGACGATTGTTCTTGTGGGCTGTGGCGATAACTATGTTGCCCTCGTGGCTCAGGCCAAGGATGCCCATGAGTTGGCGGATAACATCGTCGCGCCTTACGCTCCCTACAGCATGCTTGAGCAGTGTCAGAAGAAGGAGATCTTCTACGAGCTGTGCGAGAAGCATGGCGTGCCCTATCCGCATACCTTTACCTTCACCATGGCGATGCTGAACGCCCAAGGCGAGGCACCTGCCGAAGTGCTCGACCAGATCGATTTTCCCTACCCGATGATTCTGAAGCCTTCTGACGGCATCATGTGGTGGCAGCATGAGTTCGAGGGCCAGAAAAAGGCCTATGAGATTGCCGACCGTGCCGAGCTGGAACAGGTCATTCGCGACTCGTATGCCAGTGGCTACACCGACGACCTGATCTTGCAGGATCGCGTGCCCGGCAACGACGAGTACATGCGCGTGCTCACCAGTTATTCCGACCGCAACGGCAAGGTGCGCATGATGTGCCTGGGCCACGTGCTGCTCGAGGAGCATCAGCCTCACGGTGTCGGCAACCACGCCTGTATCATCACCGAGCCCAATGACGAGCTCATGGGCGGCGTGCGCAAGTTGCTCGAGGACCTTCACTTTGTGGGCTATTCCAACTTTGACGTTAAGTACGACGAGCGCGACGGCTCGTTTAAGTTCTTCGATTTCAACACGCGCCAAGGCCGCAGCAACTACTACGTCACCAACAGCGGCTTTAACGTTGCCAAGTATGTGGTGGACGAGTATGTGTTCAACCGCCCGTTTGAGCCGGAGTTTGTGACGGCGCAGGACGAGGCGCTGTGGATGGTCGTCCCCATGGGCGTCGTCGACAAGTACGTCAAGGATTCCGAGCTGCGCGCTAAGGTGCATCGCCTGGACAAGGAAGGCAAGGGCGCCGACCCTTCGTTTATGAAGGGCGACTTTGTCTTTAACCGCTGGCTGCGCATGTGGCACACCAAGCTGCGCCACTTTAAGCTGTTCAAGACGTATTACAAGTAGATGAGTGCGGCGCCCGTCCGGTTTACATCGGGCGGGCGCGGGTATGATACGCGCAATTGCGCAAGCGTCACCAAGGAGGCGGCGATGGAAAAGCTGGGAGTTATCGGCGGCATGGGCGCCGAGGCCACGTCGTATTACTACGACCAGGTAGTGCGTCATACGGCTGCTGCCTGCGATCAGGAACATATCGACATGGTGGTGCTCTCCAAGTCGACCATGCCCGACCGCACGCTGGCCATTAAGACCGGCGAGCACGCCAAGCTGCTGGCGACCATGAAAGAGTGTGCCCAGGCACTCGAGTCGCTGGGCTGTGCGCACATTGCCATTCCCTGCAACACGTCGCACTACTTTTACGACCAGATCCAGTCGTTTACGAAGGTGCCGATTATCCACATGCCGCGTGAGTCGGTGCGCTATGCCCTTGCGGGTGCGGTGATGGGGGAGTGCGAGTTCGACCCCAACCTGAGTATGCCGGCCGAGCCGGTGTGCAAGATTGGCATCATGGGTACTGACGGAACCGTGGGCGCGGGCGTCTACGGCCGCGAATGCGAGGCTGCGGGTGTCGAGGTTGTCTATCCCAGCGAGAAACGTCAGAACGATGTGATGTCGCTTATCTACGATGATGTGAAGGCCGGACGTGAGCCCGATATGGATAAGTTCGACCGCGTGATGTGGGAGTTCGCCCGTAGCGGCTGCGATCGTGTCATTCTGGCCTGCACCGAGCTATCGGTGCTGCAGAAGTACCGAGAGATGCCCGAGATCGCCCTCGATGCCATGGATGTCCTGGTGCGCGAATCCATCATCCGCAGCGGCGCCCCCTACCGCCTCTAGCTTCCGGCCTGCCAAAAAGGGACAGGTTTATTTTGGTAGGTTTTATCTGGTGAAACAGTAAAGGCCTCGGCTCGTTTGGTGCGAGCCGAGGCCTTTTGCGTTGGGCGGTTGCTGTCGGTGGTGAACTAGAACGGGAAGCCGATGGCGATGAGGGCGATGCTGACGATGAGCACGGCGATGTCCAGGCCCTTGATGGGGTAGCGCTTGTACGAGCTAGCGCGTGTACGTAGATAGAAGCCGCGCTGTTCTGCCGCCAAGGCTGTGGCATCGGTCTTGCCCACGCTCGAGATGAGCAGTGGCACGCACAGTGGCAGCATGAGCTTAAGCTTCTTGATGGGGTTCTTGGTGTCGTACTCGACGCCGCGTGCGGTCTGCGCTTCCATGATGGCGTTCATCTCCTGACCAAACACCGGCACAAAGCGCAGCGCCGTGGTAAAGGTGAAGGCATAGCGATACGGTACGTGCAGCACCTCGACGCAGGCGTTGGCAAGGTCGTTGAGCTTGGTCACCATGAGCATGAGGATGAGCGGTAACGCCACACCCAGCAGGCGCAGACAGGCCTTCGATCCCGTGATGAGGCCCGTGTCGGTGATAAAGCCCCACACCACGTTGCCATCGCGCATAAAGGCCAGCTGGAGCACCAGCATGATAAGCGCGAGCGGAATCAGCAACTCGAGCAGCGAGAACAGACGGTCGACGACGCCGGCATAGGCACCCAGCGCAAGGGTGAGCACCAAAAAGCCCAGCAGCGCCACGTAGGTGTCGGACAAGAAGATGCCGACGATGATGGCGGCGGCGAGGCCCAGTTTGACGACGGGGTTCAGGCGATGTAGCAGCGTATCGCCCGGCATGTAGTCGATGACGTTAACCACGGTGGACCATCTCCTTGGTAATTCGAACGACATCGGTGACCTCGCTCACCTGCGCAAAAGCGGGCGAGACGGAAGATGCCAGACGGCGCGAGAGTTCAATAACCTGGGGAGGCTCCACGTAGGCACGCCGCATGAGATCGATGTTCGAGAATAGCTCGTGCGTGCGGCCGCGGTCGAGGATGTGACCGTCGGCCATTACTACGATACGCTCGGCAAAGTCGGAAACGACTTCCATGTCGTGGCAGACCATAATCACGGCGCAACCGCGCTCGGCCATGGTGCGCACTGTTTCCATGACGGTCATGCACTCGCGGTAATCAAGGCCGCTCGTGGGCTCGTCGAGCACGACGATCTTGGGCTCAACCACTACGACGGAGGCAAGCGCCACCATTTGTCGCTGGCCGCGCGAAAGCGAGAAAGGTGCCTCATCGGCAGGCAGGCCAAAGCGGTCGATAACAAGTTGAGCACGACGCAGAGCCTCGGCACGGTCGATGCCGGCAAGCTCCAGGCCAAAAGCGACCTCGTCGAGTACGGTATCCTTACAGATCTGGCGGTCGGGGTTTTGGAAGAGCGTTGCGACCTCGTGGGCAATGCGGCTCGTGGGGACCGCGGCGGTATCCAGCCCCGTAACGCGCACGCTGCCCGAGGCGGGCTTAAGCAGGCCTGTGAGCAGCTTGGTGAGCGTGGTCTTGCCGGCACCGTTCTGGCCGACGATGCCCACGAGCTCGCCGGGATAGAGGGTCAGGTTGAGGTCGTGGACGGCGGCGCCGCCATTGGGATAGGCAAACTCAACATGGTCGAAGGTGAGCACGGGCTCGGCGTCCTTGGCGTGCGGGCGCAACGACGGTGCGTGCGGTGAGCCGGCGGGTGCCTGAATGTCGCTGCTTGCGTGTGCGGGGTCGACGATGCCCGAAATCAGGCGCTCGGCCTCATCGACATCCAAGCAAGGGGTACCGCTTACCAGGCCATCGGCCTCGAGGCTATTGAAGATACGCGTGACGCGAGGGCAGTCGACGCCGATGGCACGGAGCTCGTCGGTATGCGCGAAGACCTCGTGTGGCTCGCCCTGCAGCGCGATTTCGCCATGGTTGAGCACGAGCACGCGGTTGCAGTACTCCGAGAGTAGGGCGACCTTTTGCTCAACGACGACGATGGTGATTCCAAGCGCGCGGTTTGCCTCACGCAGCGTCTCGAAGACCAACGTGGAGCTGGCGGGGTCGAGTGCCGCGGTGGGCTCGTCGAGAACCAAGACGCGCGGACGCATAGCGAGGATGGCAGCGATGGCTACCTTTTGCTTCTGTCCGCCCGAGAGGGTGGCGATCTCGCGGTCGCGCAGGTCGCTGATGCCGACGGTCTCGAGGGTTTCGGTGACGCGCTGCTCAATCTGGTCGTGCGGCACGCCAAAGTTCTCGAGGCCAAAGAGCATCTCATCCTCAACCACGGAGGCGACCATCTGCGTGTCGATATCCTGCAGCACACTGCCGACGATTTGCGACACGTCGGTGAGCGAGGCTTCGCAGGTGTCGTGGCCGTCAACCATGACGGCCCCAAAGAACGTGCCGGTGTAGTGGTGGGGCACGGCACCCGACAGGCAGGCGGCAAGCGTGGACTTGCCGGCGCCCGAGGGCCCGATGATGCCGATGAAATCTCCCTTGTTCACGCTGAGCGAGATGTGGCTGAGCGCCCGCTCGGTCTGCGTGCCATAGGAGAACGAGACATCGTCGACGTTGATGATCGTTTCCATGGATACCTTTCATAGTCATTGGGGACGTTCTTTAATGACTAGTCGTTTAAGAACGTCCCCAAGAGCTAGCTGTTTGGGACAGTCTTTGCTGGTGGAGCGTTGGGGTGGCTCGTAAAGCCGAGCAGGTTAGTTGAGCTTCAGAGCCTTCTGGATGGGCAGGTAGAGGGCGCCGACCAGAATGGCGTTAAAGACGGCGGTCATGGCGACGACGGGCAGCATGGCGGCGGCGAGCTCGCCCACCACGCCGAGCATGGCCATCTTGATGACCATGAAGATGGCGCCGGAGACAAAGGTGGTCAGGAAGGTTGCGACAATGGCGATGGCGGGCTTGACCTGACCGTTCTTGCCGGCGGCATTGACGATGACGGCCATGAGCATGGCGGCGATGCCCTCGGCGGCAAAATCGACGAACGGCGAGGTGGTGGTGATCTGGATCACGGCAGCCGAGATGAGGCCAATGACGAGTGCCTGACCGATGTTGGGGCGAATGACCAGGATGGTGAGGCAGAAGGCCGAGATGATGAACTCGGGGCTGATCATGCCGCCCGAGATGCCCGAGATTGCCTTGCCGACGGTAAAGTTGAGGATGAAGCCGGCGGCGAGCAGGATGGCGAGCAGGACGAGGGCGCGGACATCGAGTTTGCCGCGATCGGCGGTCTGGACGGTGCGGGGCTGGGTGGCGGTGGTGTTCTGAGACATGGTGAAAATCCTTTCGGAAGGGGATTGCAAGAGAAAAGCGGAGGCGCGTGATGCGAATGCGATCGGGCTCGAGATAGAAAAAGGCCCCCGGT
>CAJJZM010000024.1:0-20335 GCA_905197595.1 uncultured Collinsella sp. | reverse complement strand
CGCGTAGAACAAAGCGAACGTGACCGTAGCGGGAATGCACCGAAGTAGCTGCTGATAATTTTGTCCCACGTTGCTGCTCTTGGCATGTTCGGTCCCCTTTGGGGTACCATGGAAAGCGTCTGTATTTCGATTCCTTTGGGAGGCTTGTATGAGTCCCATTCAAATCGCCTTGCTGCTGCTCGCCGTTGCCGGCGTGTGGGCTATCGTTGAGCTCGCGCTTACCCTGCGCAAGACCCGCACCGTCGTTGATTCGCTCGATAAGACGGTGAGTGACCTTAACAATACGCTCGCCGAGGCACAGCCTGTGGTGGCAAAGCTCGATGGCGCTGTCGATGAGCTCACCCCCGCGCTGGCACAGGTTGAGCCGCTCCTCAAGTCGAGCAAGACTGCCGTTGATGCTCTGACGTCCAACCTCGTTGAGGTTGAGGCGGTCGTTCGCGACATCTCCGAGGTCACGGGCAGCGTGGCCGAGGCCAGCAATGCCGTATCGAGCGTGACTGATTCTGCTGCTGGCGCCGTGCAGAAGCTCTTCAATAAGGTGAAGGCTCCTGCAGCCGACGCCGATCGCAAGCTCGCCGCTGCCGCCGCCGAGGCCGAGCAGCCTACCGAGCGCGTTCTGATTGGCGATGACGATGCCGCTGCTGACGACGATGATGTTCAGAAGCCCGCTGCTAAGCCTGCTCAGTATTACACTTATACGCCTGCCGAGACCTCCGAGGAGTCCTGCGATGAGTAGCGAAGCAACCTGCCCCATTACGCTGAGCGTTGCCGGTGATCCGCGTCTCGCGCGCTTGGTGCGCATGACGGCCGCCAACGTCGGCGCCCTGTGCTCTATGTCCGTTGATCGCATCGAGGACATTCGTATGGCTGCCGAAGAAGCCTTCATCTTTGGCTGCACGGCTGTTGATTCCGACGATATCTCGATCAAATTCGATGTCGACGAATCGCATGTGGGCATGACCTTTACCTTTGGCGACCAGGCGACTGTCGATGAGGATGACCAGGCTGCCGTGTATGCCGAGCTCATTTTGGCGAGTGTGTGTGACTCTTACGAAAAGACTGCGGCGCCCCTAACGCTTTCCCTCAACCTCAAGGCGGATATCTAATATGACCGAACGCTCCCGGAGCGGCAAGACCGCTTGGGACAAGGAGAAAACCCGCGAGCTGTTTCGTCGTTATAAGGAGACCGGTGATCCGGATGCTCGCGAGCAGCTCGTCATGTCCCATATGAACCTGGTAAGGTTTCTTGCCAACAAATTCAAGAACCGCGGTGAGCCGCTCGATGACCTTTTGCAGGTCGGCTATTTGGGCCTGCTCAAGGCTATCGACCGCTTTGACCCTGAACGCGGACTCGAGTTCACGACGTTTGCCACGCCCACCATCTTGGGCGAGATTAAGCGCCACTTCCGCGACAAGGGCTGGAGTGTGCGCGTGCCGCGTCGTCTGCAGGAGCTCTCTGCCAAGGTTAACCAGGCCACCGATAAGCTCACCAACGAGCTTCAGCGTTCGCCCAAGGTTGAGGAAATCGCCGATTACCTTGGCGTGACCGTTGACGAGGTGCTCGAAGCCATGGAATCGTCCTCGGCCTATACCTCGGTGCCCATCGAGGCTCCCGGTGCGTCCGATTCCGATGATGCGCCTTCGATTCTCGATCGCTATGCCGACGACGACAACGAGCTCGACTTTACCGATGACCGTCTGGTAATCGAGGAAGCCATCCGCGATTTCTCGCCTCGCGAGCGCGAGGTTATCGAGCTGCGTTTTGTTAAGGGCATGACCCAGATCGAGATTGCCAAGAAGCTGGGCATCTCGCAGGTGCAGGTTTCGCGTCTGCTGCGCCGCACGCTTAAGAAGATTCAAGATAAGATTGACCCCGACGGAGTGATGGTTCGTTCATGAGTGAGCACCCCCAACAAATCGACCGCACGCTTCGCGATACCCGCATTCTGACGCTGCGCATTTGGGGCGTCGTCGGCTGCATTGTCATCGCTGCCGTCATCTTTAACCTTATGGGCATCCTGGCACCGGTCATCGAGTTTCTCGCTGTCGGTTCCATCATCGCTTTTGTGATGTCTCCGATCACCAACTGGCTCGAGCATCACGGCGTCGGACGTGGCCTCGGTTCGCTCATCGCACTCATTGTGGTTGTTGCCGTGCTCGTCGGCGTCGTCTGCATCCTATCGCCTATTTTGCTCGGTCAAATCATGGAAGTCCTGAGCCGCCTGCCCGAGCAGCTTCGTGTTGCGGGTGGCGATCTCAACGAGATGCTCTCGCACGCTAAGACGCTCAACAACACGCCGCTCAAGGAGTATCTGGACGACAATCTTTCTTCGCTGGTTACCGTAGCGTCCAAGTACGTCTCGCAAATCGCTGCCGAGCTCGGTCGCGGTGTATTCCCGCTCATTACCAATACGGCCTCGCAGCTGTTCGTCATCTTCCTGGGCTTGGTGCTTGCCTATTGGTTGGCCTGCGACTATCCCCGTATGCACCACGAGGTCTGCACCATCATCGGACAGGAAAAAGAGACCTCGTACCGCTTTATGGTTGCCATCCTTTCACGTTCGGTCGGCGGCTATATGCGCGGCATGGTCGTGACTTCCATCTGCGGTGGCTTTTTGGCTTTTATCGGCTTTACGCTCATTGGCCATCCATACGCAGCGCTCATGGCCATCTTTACCGGCATTATGCACTTGGTTCCGGTTGTCGGTCCCTGGGTGAGCGCGGCGATCGCCACGGTGCTCGGTTTTATGTTCAGCCCTATGCTGGCGTTATGGACGCTTGTCGTGACCATGGTGGCTCAAAACGTCACCGATAATGTCATTTCGCCTAAGGTCATGCAGAGCTCGGTGCAGGTTCATCCCGTTATGAGCCTGACGGCCCTCGTTATCGGTTCGGCACTCATGGGCCCCATCGGCATGGTTATCGCCATTCCGCTGTGCGCGGCCCTCAAGGGCATCTTCGTCTACTACTTTGAGAACGAGACCGGCCGTCAGCTCGTGGCATACGACGGCGCCGTGTTTAAGGGCACTCCGTATCGCGATACCGAGGGTAACCCGGTCGCCGCCTACGACGCGCTCGGAGACGATACGTTCATCTATGAGTCCGAGCTCATCGGCAACGAGACCGCGCCCGAGGCCAAGGCCATGCCCAAGCCCGAGCTCGATAATCCCTGGATTAAGCTCTCAGGCCTGCAGCCCGACGCGACGGGTTTCTTTAAGAACCCCTTTGCCAAGGACGACGACACAAGCTCTGACGACGACACCAAAACCGGCATCGACGGCTCCATGGACGATTCGGATTCCAAATAGGCCCTGTTAGCGTTTCTTGATGTTGTAAATAACAATAAACGCGATCAAAGCGATTGATAAGGGGCCAGCCACATAGAAAAAGATGGCGTCAATTGCGCTTAGGGTGTAATACGCTTTATCGCCAGATGTTACTGCGTACAATGCGTAGCCAAATCTCGGCTGGTTCACATACCAGCTCGAGTAAGCGAAGGTTGCTAAAAGGGCTACTGAGGTCAGTGCGTTCACGACAAACCGTTTGCTATTCATCGATCGCTCCTTCCGGACGATTCTTATATGAAATTTTACCGAAATCATTTTTTTTTCAAAGTATTTGACAGACCTAAATAACGTGCACTTTCGCTGGAGGGTCGCTGTTTGGCGGCCCTCTTTTTTGCACAGGCGCGGTGGGATGGTAATATCGTTACGTTTGAACTGTTTCGATGTGAAACCGAGGAGATTCCCTCTATGAGTGCTGACTACCCGTCAATGACTACGGCCGAGATTCGCTCCAAGTTCCTCAACTTCTTTGAGGAGCGCGGTCTTAAGCTCTATCCTTCTTCGTCCCTCGTCCCCGACGATCCTTCGCTGCTGCTTGCCAACGCCGGCATGAACCAGTTTAAGGAGTACTACCAGGGCAAGAAGACCATGAAGGAGATCGGCGCGATCTCCTGCCAGAAGTGCGTCCGCACCAACGACATCGACTGCATCGGCGAGGACGGCCGTCACCTGTCCTTCTTTGAGATGCTCGGCGACTTCTCCTTTGGCGGCGTCTCCAAGCAGCAGGCCTGCGCTTGGGCCTTTGAGCTCATCACCAAGGAGTTCAAGCTTCCGCTCGACCGCCTGTACTTTACCGTCTTTACCGAGGACGACGAGACCCACGACGTGTGGCGCTCTCTGGGCGTTGCCGAGGATCACATCTCCCGCCTGGGCGAGGACGACAACTTCTGGGCCGCTGGCCCCACCGGCCCCTGCGGTCCGTGCTCCGAGATCTACTTTGACATGGGCGAGGAGGTCGGTTGCGGCAGCCCCGACTGCAAGCCTGGCTGCGACTGCGACCGCTTCCTTGAGTTCTGGAACCTCGTGTTTACCCAGTACGACCGCCAGGAGGACGGCTCCATGCCGGAGCTGCCGCACCGCAACCTCGATACGGGCATGGGTCTGGAGCGCATGGCCGCCATCATGCAGCACAAGACCGCTAACTACGACGGCGATCTGATGCAGCACCTCATCAAACTCGGCGAGGAGATCAGCGGCAAGACCTATGACGCCGACGATTACTCCGGCGCCAGCCGCTCCCTGCGCATCATCGCCGACCACTCCCGTGCCGTCGACTTTATGATCTCGGACGGCATCCTGCCCGGTAACGAGGGCCGCGAGTACGTCCTGCGCCGCCTGCTCCGTCGTGCCGTGTTCCACGGTCGTCTGCTGGGCATCGAGGGCGCCTTCCTGACCAAGTTTATCGACGAGGTCAACGCTCAGATGGGCGAGGCTTATCCCGAGCTGCTCAAGAACGTCGCGCTCGTTAAGGGCATCGTCGCCTCCGAGGAGGAGCGTTTCTCAACGACGCTCGACAACGGCCGCGTTTACCTGGACGAGGCCCTGGCCGCGCTCGCCGACGGCGCTGTCCTTCCGGGCGATGTTGCCTTTAAGCTTCACGACACCTTTGGTTTCCCCATTGACCTGACTGTCGAGATCGCCGGCACCGCCGGTCACGACGTCGACATGGATGGCTTTACCGCTTGCATGGAGGACCAGAAGGCCCGTGCCCGCGCCAACGCCAAGGGCGATGCCTGGGGCAGCTTCAACGACGTGTGGGTCGAGCTTTCCGACAAGGTTGCCGCGACCGAGTTCGACGGCTATGACAACGACGTCATCGATGGCGCCAAGGTTGTCGCCATCGTGCGCAACGGCGATTCCGTCGAGTCCGCCGCTGCGGGCGAGGACGTCGAGGTCGTGCTCGACCGCACCCCGTTCTACGCCGAGATGGGCGGCCAGCAGGGCGACGCCGGCGAGCTTTCCGCCGAGGGCGTTGCGCTGACCATTTCCGATACCAAGAACCACAACGGCCTGTATGCCCACGTTGCTCACGTTGCCGAGGGCGCGCTGACCGTCGGTGCTACCGTGACCGCCGCGCTCGACGCCGAGCGCCGTGGCTTCCTGCGTCGCAACCACACCGCCACGCACCTGCTCGACGCCGCGCTTAAGCAGGTCCTGGGCGAGCATGTCTCCCAGGCTGGCTCGTTGGTGACGCCCGAGCACCTGCGCTTTGACTTCACGCACTTCGAGGCCCTGTCCTCCGAGCAGCTCAAGGCTGTCGAGGACCTGGTCAACCAGCAGATCTTCGCTTCCAAGCCGGTCGTGACCCGCGTCATGGGCATCGACGAGGCCAAGGCTGCCGGTGCTGTCGCCCTGTTTGGCGAGAAGTACGGCGACGTCGTCCGCGTTGTCTCCGTGGGCGCCGAGGATCAGCCGTTCTCCCGTGAGCTCTGCGGTGGTACGCATGCCGTCAACACTGCCGAGATCGGCCTGTTCAAGATTATTTCCGAGTCCTCCACGGGCTCGAACGTCCGTCGTATCGAGGCCGTGACCTCTAAGGGCGCCCTCGATTACATGGCCGACCGCCTGGCGCTCGTTGACGCCGCTGCCGCTGCACTCAAGTGCCGCGTCGACGAGGTTCCCGCCCGCGTGGAGAACCTGCAGGCCGAGCTGCGCGAGACCGCCGGCAAGCTCAAGAAGGCTCTGACCGGTGGCTCTTCCGACGCCATCTCCGGCGCCATCGAGGGTGCCGTCGAGGTCAATGGCTACAAGCTCGTCGTCGCTGAGCTCCAGGGCCTTGAAGCTGCCGACCTGCGCAACGTCTGGGATACCGTGCACCAGAAGGTCGCCGGCCCCGTCGCCTGCGTCGTCGCCAGCGTGACCGAAAAGGGCACCCCGGCCCTGCTCGCTGCCGGCTCCGATGACGCAGTCAAGGCCGGTTTCCACGCCGGTAACGTGATCAAGCAGATCGCGGGCCTGGTCGACGGTCGCGGTGGCGGTCGTCCCAACATGGCCCAGGCTGGCGGCAAGAACGCTGCCGGTATCGCCGATGCCCTCGCGGCCGCCAAGACTGCGCTCGGCGCCTAAGAACCTGAGTAGTCGCTGTGGTCGCGCTCGCACTGGACATAGGGGAGACCAGGATTGGCATTGCCGTCTCGAGCCGTGATGGCAAGATGGCGATGCCTGTCAAGGTGCTTCCGGCTGCCGAGGTCACTGGCATGGCAAAGACGTTTCGCTACCTGGTTGAGGACTATGAGCCCGATATCCTGGTAAGTGGACGTCCCTTGACCATGGCCGGTGAGCCCGGCCCCCAGGCCGAGCGCGTCGCCGCCGTGGCCCAAAAGATCGCCGACGAGCTCGAACTTCCGCTGGAGTTTGAGGATGAGCGTCTGTCCTCGCAGGAGGCCAAGCGAATCCTGCGAGAGCAGGGACTCAACGAAAAGCAGATGAGGGGCAAGATTGACATGATCGCCGCCAGCCTGTTCTTGCAGACATGGCTCGATCGTAAAAACGAGGAGGTTTCGCATGCCTAGCGCTTCCGATCCGCGCCAGCAGAATCGTACACGGCAGCCCGTGCCGCGCCCTGCTCAGCCTGGCCAGCGCCCGGGGCAGCCGATGCAGCGTTCGGCTCAGCCTACTCAGCGTGCTGCTCAACAGCCCGCAGCTCGTCCCGCGCAGCCTGCTGGCGGCGCTCGTTTTAAGCAGCAGACTCCTGCCCAGCGCACGCAGGGACAGGCCCCGCAATCACGCTCTCGCGCACATCATGCTCATGGCTCGCACGGCGTTGCTCCGGCCACGCGCTCGAGCTATAACACGCATGCCCGCCGTGGCGTCCAAATGAAAAGCTCTCCGGTGCCCATGATTATCGGTGGCGTTATCGCCGTGCTTGCGCTTGTCGCGATCGTTTTCTTTGTCGTGCCAGCCGTCAAGGGCTTCTTTGCCGGCGAGGATGCGAAAGTCGCTGCTGGCCAGCAAGTTACTATTACGATTCCCGATGGCGCCTCGGGTGATACCATCGCTTCGATTCTCTCCGAGAACCATATCGTCGAAGACCCCAAGGATTATTACGCGGCGGTCAAAAAGCTCAATGCCGATATGTCGCTTAAGCCTGGCGCCTACTCGTTTACCACGCTCATGGACGCGACCAAGGTTGTTCAGCAGCTCATGGAAGGCCCCAATGCGGGCTCCGATGCACTGACTATCCCTGAGGGCCTGACGGTCGACCAGGTCGCCGATCGTGTGGCCGCGGCATACGACAGCATTTCTAAGGAAGATTTCCTTAACCAGGCCAAGGCGAGCAATTATGTGAATGATTACGCTTTCCTTAAAGACGCTGCAAACGATTCACTCGAGGGCTTCCTATTCCCCAAGACCTATTCGTTGGGTAAGGACCCGTCTGCCGATGATGTGATTCGCGCCATGCTTGACCAGTTCAACGCCGAGTATAAGTCGCTTGACTTTGCCAGCTGCGAGGCCAAGATCAAGGAGCGCTATGGCGTGGAGATGTCCGATTACGACATCGTTAACCTTGCCTCGATCGTCGAGCGCGAGGGCCTCAACGCCGATCAGCGCGCGCATGTGGCTTCGGTTTTCTATAACCGTATGGCGGGCAAGCTCGATGGCCTGCGTTACCTCAATAGCGATGCGACCATGATGTATGTCACCGGCGGCGAGGTTACCGCCGACGACCTGCAGAGCGATAGTCCGTATAACACCTATAAGCACGAGGGGCTGCCGCCCACGCCCATCTGCTCTCCGTCGCTCGAGGCGCTCAAGGCTACCCTTGAGCCGACCGACTCCGATGACCTGTATTTCTACATTACACAGGACGAGGAGTATTTCTCGAAGACCTACGAAGAGCACCAACAGTCTTGGAATTGATCATGAGGATTTTTAGCCCCAAACGATATGTTGCCTCAGTTGACCGCATCGACCTCGATACCCTCTGGGCCGACGGCAAGCGCGCCATTCTACTCGACCGCGATAACACTCTGGTGCCGCGCGATACCGAGCAGGTTCCCGCTGCGGTTTCAGCTTGGCTCGAAGCCGCCCATGCCAAGGGCTTTAAACTGTGTATGGTGTCCAATAACTGGCATCGCGACCAGGTCATGGCATCGGCGCGCGAGCTGGGGCTCGAGGCTATCAGCCACGCCATGAAGCCCGCCCCGTTTGCCCTGAAGGCGGGTCTTAAGCGTCTGGGTGCCACGGCCGACGAGGCCGTGCTGATCGGTGACCAGCTATACACGGACGTGTGGAGCGGTAACTTTGCCGGCGTTGACACTATTCTGGTCAAGCCGCAGGCGACCCAGGACCTGTGGTACACGCAGATCTTCCGTATCTTTGAGCGCCGGGCCCTGCGCGACCTTCCCTGCGAGGAATAGGTTTCGCCATGTCTCAGCACATCAAACACGGCTGCGACCATATCTTCTTTATCGGCTTTTTGGGCGCGGGCAAGTCGACGCTTGCGCGCAACGTGGGCACTATGTTCAAGCGGCGTTTTATCGATACCGATCGTTTGGTTGTGCGTCGATGCGGCAAGTCGGTGACCGAGATATTTAAGACCGAGGGCGAGGATCGTTTTCGTGAACTCGAGACCTCGGCACTCCGTTCGCTTCAAAGCGAGCGCAGCCTGCTGGTATCGTGCGGGGGTGGCATCGTCGAGACGCCGGTGAACATTGAGCTGATGCACGAGATGGGTACCTGTGTGTACCTCGAAGGCGACTTTGAGGACTCGTTGCGCCAGATTCGCCGCTCCGATACCCGGCCCGATTTCCGCTCGCCCGAGCACGCTGCGCGCCTGTTTGAGCATCGCCGTCCGCTGTATCGCCGGGCCGCCGATATTACCCTTGATATTCGCAACAAGTCCTTCGAGGACGTTTCCTACCTTTGTGCCGAGATGCTTTTGGAGCGTGGACTGCTATGATTCGCCGTCAACTTATCAATTTCCAAAACCGCAGCGTCGATGTCCGCGTCGGATTGGGCGCGTTCGAGGAGCTGCCGCGCATGTTTGCCTCGGCTGTGGGCAAGCCTAAGCGCGCGATGGTGGTTTGGAACGACGCTACATCCGAGCGTTTTGGCGAGGTTGTCGAGCATGCACTGGTTGACGCCGGTTTTGCCGTGTCGCTGCTCGTCCTCGAGGTTTCGCCTGCCGGTGCTACGCTTGCCGATGCCGATACCGTCTTTGGCGCCCTATCGGCTAACGGCATTACCTGCGACGATCTCGTTGTCGCCGTCGGCGACGCGGCGACCTGCTCGGTCGTTTGCTGGTGTGCCAATCAGTGGTGCGGTCGCACCGAGTGCGCCTTGCTGCCGACGACGTTCGACGCCATGCTCACGGTCGCGACGACCATGAAGCCGCTCGTCGCCTCGTCGGCGCATGCGCTTCCCGCTATCGCGTTCCGTCCCGAGCCGGGCTTGGTCGTGTGTGACCTCGACCTTGTTCGCGCGGCGGACCCCGAGGATCTCAAGCTCGGCTATGCGGTACTTGTTGGCACCATGCTTTCGAGCAGCAAGTCCCGCTGGAATCAGTTTACCGAGACCATTCCCGAGATTCTCGCGGGCGAGGAGGTCGCGCTCGTCAATGCCGTTCAGTGGTCTCAGACTGCCCGCAAGGACGTACTGATGGCCACGAACCCGAGCGCCCGCCATGCGCTCGATTTTGGCAAGACGGGGGAGCGTACCCTGCGCGCTTGCTTGGGCGATGCCGCCTCGCAGGTCCCTGCCTACCAGCTGTTGTCCGAGGGCATGCGCTTTGAGGCGCGCCTAGCACATGATGCCTGCGACTTCGATATCGATTACGTCTTTGAGGTCGATGACTGCTTGGAGGACTTTGGTATCGAGGAACTTGCCTTCGATCTGGAGCCTGCCGCATATATCGAGGAGTTCCGTAGGCAGCAGTTCGCGCGCTCAAACCGCAGCATGCTGCCGCTGCCCGCGGCACTCGGCGCCATTCGCCTAACGAACGTTGAGGACGAGGTTCTTGAGCGCCATGCTCACGCTTACTTGGCTTCTCGCAAAGAACTTCTCTAAGATTTATTGACTTCCATCGTCTTTCGTATCATGTTGAGGGGCGGGTTTCCAATCGGTTGCGGATCGCATGCGATTCCGTCGTTCGGTTGAGACCCGTCCCGTCTATATAGAGACAACAAGAAAGGAATCTGCATGTCTGAGTTTGCTGCCGGTCCTGCCGGTCGTATCGAGCGTGTCCGTGCCCTGATGGTCGAGCGTGGCTACGACGCCATCGTGGTGCGCGACGAGGCCAACCTTCGTTGGCTTACGGGTGTGAAGGGCGTCTTCGACTACACCTTCGAGTTCCCGCACGCTGCGTTTATTACGGCCGACCAGTGCCTGTTCCATACCGACTCGCGCTACCTCAACAGCTTTGAGGAGAACACGCCCGCCGGCAGCCCTTGGGTCTACGACATGGATGAGGGCACCATCCCCGGTTGGGTCGCCGGCAAGATCGCGGCCAACAAATGCCGCGTCTGCGCTGTCGAGGACGATATGCAGATTAATTTCTACCAGGGTATTCAGCGCGGCCTGGAGGACCGCTCCGTCGCCTGTATGTTGCCGCTGATGCACGACGACATCCGCAAGATGCGCGCCATCAAGGACGCCGAGGAGATCGAGCTCATGCGCCATGCGCAGTCGATCACCGATGCCGCCTTCCAGCACATGCTCGGCTTTATTAAGCCCGGTATGACCGAGAAGCAGGTACGCAACGAGCTCGAGAACTTTATGTTCGCCAACGGTGCCGACAGCCTGGCCTTCGGTTCCATCGTCGCGAGCGGCCCCAACACCGCCAACCCGCATGCCGTCCCGAGCGACCGCGTGATCGAGAAGGGCGACTTTGTCCTGATGGACTACGGCGCGGGATACTGCGACTACCGCTCCGACATGACTCGTACCGTCGTGATGGGCGAGCCCACCCAGGAGCAGCTCGACCTGTACGCGCTCGTGCGCCGTACGCACGAGGAGTGCGTCGCCGCCATCCATCCGGGCGTCGAGGGCAACGACATCTTCAAGCTCTCCAAGAAGATCATCGGCGATGCCGGCTATGGCGATTACTATAACCATGGCCTGGGCCACGGTGTCGGTATCGATATCCACGAGCTGCCCAACTTCAACCGCAGCAAGAACACCATCGAGGTCGGCTCGGTTATCACCATGGAGCCCGGCGTCTACCTGCCCGGCGTGGGCGGCGTGCGCCTGGAGGACTATGGCGTGGTCACCGAGAACGGCTACGAGCCCTTCACCAAGACCCCGCACGACCTGCACGTTATCGACTGCTAGTCTACTTCGGTAGATAGTTTGGGGCGGGGCGTCCGGATCGATTCGGACGCCCCGCGTTCTCTTTTTATGCGCTCGCCGCAGGCGCCGTCTGCAAGTGTATAATTTCTATCGTATGTAATTTGGACGCTTGTGCGTTCTGCCCATAACAAGAAAGGTCGCTATGCCTACCATTTCTACCGCCGACTTCAAGAACGGCCTCGGTCTCCGCATCAAGGACAAGGTCTACACCATCGTCGAGTTCCAGCATGTCAAGCCGGGCAAGGGCGGCGCGTTTGTGCGCTACAAGACCCGCGACATCAAGAGCGGCCGCGTCGTCGAGAACACCTGCAACGCCGGCACCAAGTTCGAGAGCGTCATGCTCACCACCCGTGAGTTCCAGTACCTCTACAACGATGGCACCGACTACATCTTCATGGACAACGAGTCCTATGAGCAGGTTCCCGTTCCCGAGGACATGGTGGGCGAGAACTCCAAGTGGCTGCGCGAGAACGACATCTGCCAGCTGCTCTTCGCCGACGATGAGCTCATGGGCGTGACCCCGCCGATGTTCATCGAGACCACTATCGTCCAAACTGACCCGGGCTTTAAGGGCGACACCGTCCAGGGTTCCACCAAGCCGGCCACGATCGACACCGGCGCTGTTATCCAGGTCCCCATGTACCTCAATGAGGGCGAGGTCATCAAGGTTGACACCCGCGACGGCAAGTTCGTCTCCCGCGTCTAGCAACCAACTCTTCTAGGAGGATTCATGCCCCAGGAAATCAAGATTGACGGCATCGGCATTTCGCCCGATGTTCTGACCGCCATCGTCTCGCGCGCCGTGTCCGATGTCGAGGGCATCGCCTCCGTTGGCGTCAAGGACCTTGCCACCAACCTTGTCTCCATGATGCTCTCGTCCAAGGCCCCGGCTTCCGAGCCGGCGGTCGAGGCCGAGGTCGTCGGCGACAAGCTCGCACTTACCGTGCGTGTCGTGGTGTTCTTTGGCTATCCGTTCAAGAAACTCGCCGAGGCCGTTCGCGCCGCCGTGGTCGCCGCCATCGATGCCCAGGTGGGCGTTGAGGTCGAGCGCGTTGACGTTTGCATCGACGGCCTCGTTTTCCCCAAGGAGTAACCTTTGAGCCTTAAGGTTTATCGCGGGCGTACGCTTGCCCGCAGTCAGGCGCTGCAGCTGCTGTTCCAGGCCGAGGCCACGGACAGCCCGCTCGAGCGCGTCCTCGAGGGTGATTTCCTGATTTCGAAGGGTCCCCTCGACCCCTATGCGCTGGAGCTGTGCCGCGGTGCCTACGAGCATATCGACCGCATCGACTGCGCTCTGCGTTCCGTTGCCAAGAACTGGGATCTTATGCGCATGCCCGGCGCCGACCGCAATCTGCTGCGTATCGCCGTTTACGAGATGCGTTTCCTCACCGACGAGGAGGTCTCGGACGCCATCGTGATCAACGAGGCCGTCGAGCTTGCTAAGGCCTATGGCACCGACCAGTCCGCGTCGTTCGTCAACGGCGTGCTGGGCAAGATCGCTCGCAGCGAGGAGCTGCCGGGCGAGGACCTGTACCAAGAACTGCTGGCCGAAGATCGCGCTCGCGAGGAGGCACAGGCTGCCGAGGCTGCCGCAAAGGTTGCAGCTGCTCAGGCCGAGGCTGGCGTGCTGGCCGAGGGCGCGGACGCTGCTGAGGCCGTCGAGTCCGACTCCGTCGAGGAGTAGCCATGCCAGAGGGTTCTGTCCGCAACTTTGACGAGATCTCGGACCGTCTGGACCAGATCATCGCTACCGTTCGCTCCAAGGATACGTCCTTGGAGCGTTCACTCGATCTGTTTGACGAAGCGATTGAGCTGGGCTCCCGCGCGGTCGATATGGTCGACAAGTTTGAGCTGACGCCGCGTGAGGCCGATAAGCTCGAGCAGGAATACGATGAGGATGCGGCAAACGAATCCCAGGATAGCTAGCCGCATCTCCGGATACGAATGGTTGATGGCATTCATGAAACGCGTGCGTCTTGATGACGAACTGATTTCACAGGGCATCTGCGCCGATCGCGCGGATGCCCTTCGCACTCTTATGGCCGGCTTGGTTTCGAGCGGCGGTGAGCGTTTGACCTCTCCGGGGCTCAAGGTGACGCCGGGCCTGCCGCTGCACGTTAAGGGGCGCATTCCGTACGTTGGGCGCGGCGGCCTTAAGCTTGAGGGTGCGCTCGATGCGTTTTGTATCGACCCCACGGGCCTTGCCTGCCTGGACGTAGGCTGCTCTACCGGCGGCTTTACCGATTGCCTGCTCAAGCGCGGAGCTGCGACCGTTGTCTCGGTGGACGTTGGTCGCGCACAGTTCGATTGGTCGTTGCGTCAGGACGATCGCGTGACGCTGCATGAGCGCACCAACGTGACGCAGCTGCCTGAGCTTGGCTATGCCGGCGCCATCGACCTGGCTGTTTGTGATGTCTCGTTTACCAGCATCGCGAACATTATCGATGCGGTGCTGGCGTGCCTGAAGCCTTCGGGTTCGTTCTGCACGCTCGTAAAGCCCCAGTTTGAGGCGCCGGCTGCGCTGGTGGGCGAGCGCGGTATCGTGACCGACCCCGCCGTCCGCCGCGATACGCTCGTGGCGGCGATTGAGCTTTTTGCCGCCAAGGGCCTGTTTCCGCTTGACGTGTGCGTGTCGCCCATCCATGGCGCTAAGGGCAACGTTGAGTTTTTCCTGTACGGCACAAGGTTTGCCCCTGGTGAACGCACCGACGATGAGCTGCAATCCCAGGTATCGGCTTTGAGCGAGAAAGCTGCAACGCTATGAAGGTCTTTCTGGTTCCCAATTACTACAAGCAAGAGGCGGTCGAGAGCGGCCTGATGCTCGAGCTTTGGCTTTCGCGCCAGGGCTACGAGGTCGCATGGGCTGCCGACCAGCGATCGAAGATTCAAAGCACGCCTGATATTGATGGCTCAGATCTGGTCATTACGCTCGGCGGCGACGGTACGTTGCTGCGCGCTGCCCGCATCCTCAACCATCGCGAGATTCCTATCCTTGGTCTTTCCTATGGTCACCTGGGCTTTTTAACTGCTGCGAGCCCCGAGGAGCGCGACATTCTGCAGGTCGTGAGCGACGCCCTTTCCGGCGAGCTGCACGTGAGCCGTCGCGCCACCATCGCTGCGGATATCGTGTCCGTGCGCGAAGACGGTACGAAGGATGTCGTGCGCACCTTCGCCCTCAACGACATGGCGCTTACCCGCGGTCCGCTGTCCGATATGGTCGAGTTCGACATCACGGTGTCGGGCCACCATATCGATCGCCTGCGCGGCGACGGTGTCGTCGTTTCGACGGCGACCGGCTCCACCGGCTATGCGCTTTCCGCCGGCGGTCCCATTGTCAGCCCCGATTACACGGGTATGGTCTGTGTGCCCATCGCCCCGCATACCATTCAGGCTCGCGCTTTTTTGACCTCGCCGAGTGATGTCGTCGAGATCTTTATGTCTGATGACCGTCCGAGTGTTCCGGCGATCGCTATCGATGGACAGTTTATTACCTGCGATGGCACCGTTGAGAGCGTGGCGGTGCGTCGCGGTCCCGGAGATGTGCTGCTTCTCGATTACGGTCCCGAGAGCTTCTATAACTCCGTGAGCCGCGTGTTCTACGGAGTGCGTCATGATCGATGAGCTGCAGGTTTCCAACATTGCACTCATTCGCGAGGCGACGCTGGTGCCGAGTGCGGGCCTAACGGTTTTGACTGGCGAGACCGGTGCCGGCAAGACCGCGCTGCTCTCGGCGCTCAAGCTCATATTGGGCGAGCGTGCAGATTCGTCGACCGTGCGCGAGGGAGAGGCGCTGGCGAGCGTCGAGGCACGCTTGTTCGACGGCCCGCACGACACGGAGGGCTTTACCGTGCAGCGCAGCCTTTCTGCCGAGGGTCGCAGCCGCGTCAAGATTGACGGCCGCATCGCCAGCGTGCGCGAGCTTTCCGAGCGCGTCGGCGTGATGATGGATCTGTGCGGCCAGCATGAACATCAGCGTCTGCTCGATCCGGCGCATCATGTTGCCATGGTTGATGCCTGGGCTGGTCGCTCTGCGCTCGAGGCGCTCGACCGTTACCGTGCCTGCTTCAAGGCGTCGCGTGCGGCTGCCAAGGAGGTCCGTCGCGTAGAGGAGGCGTCGCGTGCGCAGGGGAGTCGCGTCGAGGAGGCGCGCTTCGCCCTGGAGCGTATCGCCGAGGTCGACCCCAAGCCGGGTGAGTATGAGGAACTCGAGGAACTGCTGCCGCGCTCCGAACATGCCGAGGTACTGGTTGCCACAGCTAACGATGCCCATGCATCGCTTGCCGCCGAAGGTGGAGCGCTCGATGCCGTGAACAGCGCCGTGGCAGAGCTTTCCCGAATGGCTACCGTCGATCGCAAACTGGGCGATATTGCCGATGCGCTTTCGGATGCCTGTATCTCCCTTGAGGATTGCGCGAACGAGCTTCGTGCCTATCGTGATGGCGTCGCCTTCGACCCGCGCGAGCTCGCTCGCATGCGTGAGCGGTATTCCGACCTCAAGGGCCTGTTGCGTCAGTGGGGTCCCACCATGGACGATGTTTTTGCCATGCGCGAACGCTCACAAGAGTTGCTGTCTCTGGTCGATGATGGCGATGAACAGATCAAAAAGGCGCGTGAGGCACTCGGGAGCGCCGAGCGCGAGTTGTTTGCCGCCGCCAAGGCACTTAAGCGCGCGCGGAATACCGCAGCCCCGCGCTTTTGCCACGAGGTCGGCCGTCAGATGGCGCGCCTGGAGATGGGTGGCGCCGAGCTCGTCTGGGAGTCGCGCGATCTTCCGCGTGCTGAGTGGACGCCCGTTGGTCCTTCGAGCTACGAGCTGCTATACCGCAGCGGTGCCGGTTTGACGCCGCGTCCCCTGCGTCGAATTGCGTCGGGCGGCGAGCTCAGCCGCGTCATGCTGGCAAGCAAGGTTGTCCTCGGTAACGCGGACGGTGTCGATACGCTGGTGTTTGACGAGGTCGATGCTGGTGTCGGTGGCTCCACGGCGCGTGCTCTCGCGGGCGTGCTGGCAGATCTCGCCGCTACGCATCAGGTGATTGTCGTAACCCACTTGGCGCAGGTCGCCGTCATGGCCGACAAACATTATGTTGTCAGTAAGGAACCGGGCGATGTTCCCCAGACGCATTTGGACGAGGTGACCGGCGAAGCGCGTACCGCCGAGATCGCCCGCATGTTGAGCGGCGATCAATCGGAGGCAAGCTTGGCCCACGCAAAGCAGATGCTCAAAGAAGCTCGAGGTTAGGTCGTATTAGCGGTGTTGATGGGACAAAATAGACTGAAATTTTTGTCCCACTACGCGTTTTACTCAACGACCTTATCCGGCTGGATGAGCTCCTCGTAGTAGCTGATATGTTCGCGAGCGTCTTCAATCTCGGGCAGCAGGAAGTTGTAGATGACTTCGATGATCATCGTGGCACTGATCTTAGAGAACGCAAAGTCGCCTGTCGTCAGCAGCGCTTCGTGGTTGACGGTATTAAAAGTGTAGTCTGCCAGACGCGCGAGCGGGGATTTGCTGTCGCTGCTTATGACGACTACGGTTGCGCCGCAGTTGCGAGCCGCTTTTGCCATACGATTCAATCGGCGCGATTTGCCGGAGTTTGAGATTAGCACGATGACGTCACCCGGTCGTAACGTGAGCGCAAAGCCGATTGATGTCTCGCTAATGGTGCTCGCCATGCAACGCAGGCCCAGCTGCGAAAACTTAAACGTCGCATCGAGCGCGACCGCGTTCGTATTGCCCACAGCTGCAAACTCAATAACCCCTGCATGCTTAAGGGCATGCACAACAGCCGCCAGCGTATCGTGGTCGATCCCGTCGATGGTCGCATTAAGCTCGCTCACCTTGGCAGCCAGGATGTTCTTGAGGCTCTGCTCCATATTATCGAGCGAGACCTCGTCAGTCAGGCCCTCGTTGCGCTGGCTTTCCAAATCCCTCGCCAACGAAAACTGAAAGCTGCGGAAGCTGCCAAAGCCAAGCTTGCGGCAGAAGCGCGAAACGGTCGCCTCGGACGTGGCGGCGGCGCGCGAGAGCTGAGCGGCCGTGAGGCGCGGCGCCTCGGACTGGTGCTCCAATATATAGTCGACAATGCGCTGCTCGGACTCGCTGTATCCCTGATGGGTGCTTATGAGGGAAAGTGCGCTCTTGCTACTATCGGTCATGGATGGCTCCTGGTTGGCATGAAAATCAAATTTGATTTGCAATGCCATAGTATACGGGCATTTCCAATTACAAGATACACCTTGCCGTTTCAAGTGTTGATGGTAAACTTTCACCTACCGTTTACGGTTATGAAAGAACCTTTCACCGGAGAATTGCACCTTGTCTCTTCTCACGCGGACGGTAGGTTGGTATCTTTCAGTTGTGGAAAAACGCGCATCGAAGCGCGTGTAGGGGAGCGCCCGCGGGCGCTGTACTCAAGAAGGAGGGACACATGGCTAAGTTTGACATCATCGCCGCCACCGGTTGCCCGACCGGCATTGCGCACACCTTCATGGCTAAGGAGGCGCTGGAGAAGGCAGCTGCCGAGCGCGGTCTGACCATTAAGGTTGAGACTCATGGCCAGGTCGGTGTCGAGAACGAGCTCACCAAGAGTGAGATCGCTGGTGCCAAGGCCGTCGTCGTCGCAGCCGACAAGGATGTCCAGGCTGAGCGTTTCGCCGGCAAGCCCATGGTTTCCGTTGGTGTTTCCAAGGCCCTGTCCGTTGAGGCCGCCGGTAAGCTGATTGACCGCGCGCTCGCCGCCAAGGGTGACGACACGGTTGCAGCTGCTGCCGACATCGAGGATGAGGTCGAGGAGAAGGAGTCCATCGGCCACGTCATCTATAAGCACCTCATGAACGGCGTCAGCCATATGCTGGTCTTCGTCGTTGCCGGTGGTGTTCTGACCGCCGTTTCGTTCCTGTGGGGCATTACGTCCTTCGATTCGACGGCGTCTGACTACAACAGCTTTGCTGCGATGCTCAAGATCATCGGCGGCATCGCCATGAACCTTATGGTTCCGGTGCTTTCTGCCTACATCGCCGAATCCATCGGCAAGCGCCCGGCGCTCGTCCCCGGCTTTGTTGCCGGTATGATCGCCATCCAGGGCCTGCCTGTTAACGCCGAGACCGGTATGATCGACGCCGGTGGCGCCGGCGTGGGCTTTGGCTTCCTGGGCGGCATCGTCGGCGGCTTCCTCGCCGGCTATGTCATCCTGCTGCTCGAGAAGGTCTTTGCCGGTCTGCCCAAGAACCTGGACGGCCTCAAGGCCATCTTCCTGTACCCGCTGTTCTCGACGGCTATCGTCGGCCTGGTCATGCTCGGCATTTCCGGCCCCATGGCTGCCATCAACACCGCCATGATGGACTTCCTCAAGGGCCTGTCCGCCTCTGGCGCCGTTGTCCTGGGTCTTGCCATTGGTTGCATGTGCGCCTTTGACATGGGCGGCCCGGTCAACAAGGCTGCTTACGTCACCGGTACCGCTATGCTCACCGAGGCACTGGCTGCTGGTGTTGGCACCGATACCTACAACTTCGGCACCAACTTCATGGCTGCCGTCTCCGCCGCCTGCATCGTTCCGCCGCTGATCACCACCTTTGCCGTCGTTGTCGGCAAGAAGTACTTCAGCCAGGAGGATCACGACGCCGGTGTCGTCAACCTCATCCTTGGTTGCACCCACATCACCGAGGGCGCCATTCCGTTCATGACCAAGAACATCTGGCCCGTTATGCCCATCATGATGCTCGGCTCCTCTATCGCTTCGATCCTGACTATTATGTTCAACGTTCACGATCCGGCGCCTCACGGTGGCTTCCTGGTCCTGCCCGTTGTCGAGAACGGTCCGCTTTGGGTCCTCGCGATCCTCATCGGCGCTGTGGTCGGTGGCATCCTGTTCGTGGCCTTCAAGAAGTACGACTTCGAGAAGAACCAGAAGGCCGCTCCTGCAGCCAAGCCGGTTGAGGCTCCCAAGGCCGCTGCCGTCGAGGCCCCCAAGGCCGAGGCTGCCGACTTCGTGAAGGTCGAGAATGTCTTTGTCGCCGAGGACTTCGCTTCTCGTGACGAGGCTCTGAGCTTCGTTTCCAACCAGGCCGTCAAGGCCGGTATCGCAAGCGACGCCGACGCCGTGATGAACGCCTTCCTGGCCCGCGAGGCCGAGGGCACCACGGGCATGATGGAGGGCTTCGCCATCCCGCATGCCAAGTCCGACGCCATTACCGAGGCTGCCGTCATCGTCGTCAAGGACGAGTCCGGCGTGACCGGTTGGGACACCATGGACGGCGCTCCCGTCAACGTGGCTATCGCCCTGCTCATCCCCGGTGCCCAGGCCGGCACTACGCACCTCAAGATCCTGTCCAAGGTCGCCGAGGCGCTCATGGACGAGGACTTCCGTGCCACCGTCAAGGGTTCCACCGACGCCGCCGAGATCGCCAAGACGATCAACGCCCGCCTGGTCTAATCCCGCAACACGCGAATACCATCGCCCCCTGTAACAAAGGCGGAGTCCCTTTCCAGGGCCTCCGCCTTTTTCATGCCCCTTCTTCTAACTTGCGGTAAAATAAGGACTGTTTAAACGTTTCAACCGCAAAATCAGTCCCTATTTCACCGCAACCTATAAAAGGGTATAGAGGGGGCTACCTATCAAGTCTTTGTCGCGAACAGTTCATCAGCCAGAATTCCGTTCGCACGATATTACTTTGGATCGACCGAGTTTCCGCAGCTCGCCCGC
>CAJJZM010000023.1:0-21079 GCA_905197595.1 uncultured Collinsella sp. | reverse complement strand
GGCCGCAAGAACGACCGCCGCGACGCCGAGTGGCTGGCACGCATGCTGGCGCGCCGCAACGTCGTCGAGGTGTGGGTCCCCGACGAGCGCCCTCGAGGACGCGCGCGACGACCTGCAACACGCCAAGCAGCGGATGTCGAAGTTCCTGCTGCGCCACGGCCTCGTCTTCGACGAGACGACGCCGGCCGGCAGGCGCAGGGGCGCCTGGACGGGGGCCTACTGGGACTGGACGGAGTCCCTCTCCTTCGACGAGCCCGACGACGCCGCGGCCTACGAGCACTACATGGACGGAAATGACCTGGTAGAGAACCCTCGCACCGTCTACGTCGCAGGGGACGTAGACGAACTCGTCGAGCACGAGCAGCCTCGCGGGCGACACGTCGTTCAACAGTTTCGACAGCGTTCCCTTGCGCTTCGCGTTGCCGAGCTCGAGAACCAGCTGCGCGGTCTGCCAGAACCTGACCGACATGTCCGCGGCGACCGCGCGCATCGTGAGGGCGACTGCCATGCGCGTCTTGCCGCGCCTGGACTTACCGAAGAAGACGAGGTCTTCGCGCGATTGTTTGTGTCAACGGCCAACTGAATGTGAACCCTTCTTGCATTGTTGCAACCTGGCTGGCAGCCGGTCTTTAATGACGACGACCATTGTCGCCCGACCCACAAAAGAGCCGCAAGGGGAGGAGCTCCCAATGTTCAACTCATATCGTCTATGGCGCACTACCATTCACCGAAAGTCGGCAACTTTTTCATTCTCTCTATACATGTTTAAACAACATGTTCTACAATAGGGACAGTAGCAATGGAAACTCGGGACGAGCCGTCTATCCATCTACGGCGCAGCCCCTTATTCAAAAGGACGGTGAGTGCATCCATGGAGCGTGCAAGCGGCGTTCTGATGCCCGTTTCGTCATTGCCCGGACCTTACGGTATCGGCGGCTTTGGCTGGAACGCCTATGACTTTGTCGATTTCCTCGCCTCGTGCAAACAACATTACTGGCAGATTCTCCCCCTTACGACAACGAGCTATGGCGACTCGCCCTATCAGTCGTTCTCGGCCCGTGCGGGCAACCCCAATTTCATCGACTTTGCCGAGCTTATCGAGGCCGGCTATCTGGAGCAGTGCGATATCGACGGCGTGTACCTGGGCTCCGACCCCAGCAATGTCGACTATGGTGCCATCTTTGGTGGCCGTCGTCAGATTCTCGACCGCGCCGCCGAGCGCTTTGCCGCCGACAAGCCGGCCGACTTCGACGACTTTGTCCAAGCAAACGAAGACTGGCTCATCCCCTACTGCGAGTTCATGACCGTCAAGGAGGAGTGCGGTCTCAAGGCCTTTTGGGAGTGGCCCGCAGAGCTCCGTACCCGCGGCGAGGCTTCTGCCAAGGTCTGCGCCGCCCATCCCGCGCGCATGCTCTACCACCAGATGACGCAGTACTTCTTCAATCGTCAGTGGAGCCGCCTCAAGGCCTATGCCAACGAGCGCGATATCCTCATCATCGGCGACCTGCCCATCTATGTCTCGCGCGACTCCGTCGAGATGTGGGCCACGCCCGAGCTCTTTAAGATCGACGCCGCCGGTAATCCTGTGAGTGTCGCCGGCACGCCGCCCGACCAGTTCTCGGCCACCGGCCAGTACTGGGGCAATCCCATCTACGACTGGGACGCCATGGAAGCCGACGGTTTCTCCTGGTGGGAGGGCCGTATCCGCGCCGCCCTCGACATGTACGATGTCATCCGCCTGGATCACTTCCGCGGCTTCGAGGCCTATTGGGAGGTGCCGTTCTCCTCACCCGATTCGTCCTACGGTTCGTGGACGCAGGGCCCCGGCCTCAAGTTCTTCAAGACGCTCGAGGAAAAGCTCGGCACGCTGCCCATCATCGCCGAAGACCTGGGCTTCCTCACCCCCGGCGTCATCGACATGCGCGACAACTCGGGCTTCCCCGGCATGAAGATCTTGCAGTTCGCCTTTGAGGGCACCAACTCGTACTACCTGCCGCACAACTACATTGCCAACACCGTCGCCTATGTGGGCACACACGACAACGAGACGGCACGCGGTTGGTTTGAGGGAACGGCCACCCCACGTCAGCGCGAGCAGGCGGCCCTGTACACCCACCAGCAGGCCGGCGAGCCCATAGCCGATGCACTCAACCGCACCATCGCCGCCAGCGTGAGCGATACCTGCATCTACACCATGCAAGACCTGCTCAACCTGGGCAACGAGGCGCGCATCAACACTCCCGCCACCCTGGGCGGCAACTGGACCTGGCGCATGCTCGATGGCGCCATCACCCGCGAGCTCGAGCACAAGCTCACCGACTGGACCGAAACCTACTTCCGCATCCCGTCGGAAGCCGAAATCGAGCTTCCCCAATAGGAGCCACCGCGCCCGACCCCACCCCACCGTGCGGACGCGACCGCTTTTCCCGCGCGAGGCCATCCCCATCCCTCGCGCGGGCTTCTTTTGAATTTCTGACATGTAGTCGACTCACCACAGGAGGAAACATGCCCCGTATCAATCTTGCGGCTCTTGCCGAGCAGTCCTTTGGAACCTCGCTCGAGCAGCTCGATGACCGTCGTATCTATAAGCTGCTGGTCAAGCTCGTGCAGGAGCGCTCTGCCGCCTGTCCGCTCAACAACGGCAAGAAAAAGCTCTACTACATCTCTGCCGAGTTTTTGATCGGCAAGCTGCTCATCAACAATATGATCGACCTCGGCATCTATGACGAGGTTAAGGACCAGCTCGTCGCCGCCGGCCACGACCTCAACAAGATCGAGGAGTTCGAGGTCGAGCCTTCGCTCGGCAACGGCGGCCTGGGCCGTCTGGCCGCGTGCTTCTTGGATTCCATCGCCACGCTGGGCTTGACCGGCGATGGCGTGGGCCTCAACTATCACTACGGCCTGTTCCGTCAGCGCTTTGTCGACAATCAGCAGAAGGCCGTCCCCGACGAGTGGCTCGGCGAGCAGGACATCCTGATCGATGACGACCGCTCCTACACCGTCGAGTTCGGCGACTTTGCCGTCACCTCCAAGCTCGTCAACATCGACGTGCCTGGCTACGGCCAGACCGCCAAGAATCGCCTGCGCCTGTTTGACCTGGCAAGCGTCGACGACGGCCTGGTACCCGGCAGCTCCATCGACTTTGACAAGACCGAGATCGCCAAGAACCTCACCCTGTTCCTGTACCCCGACGATTCCGACGAGCAGGGCCGCCTGCTTCGCATCTACCAGGAGTACTTCATGGTGAGCAACGCCGCCCAGCTCCTGATCGACGAGGCCATCGAGCGCGGCAGCAACCTGCACGACCTGGCCGACTACGCCGTGGTCCAGATTAACGACACACACCCCACCATGGTCATCCCCGAGCTCATTCGCTTGCTCACCACCGAGCACGACATTGAGTTTGACGAGGCCGTTGCCATCGTGCGCTCCATGGTCGCCTACACCAACCACACGATCCTTGCCGAGGCGCTCGAGAAGTGGCCGCTCGCCAGCCTGCAGAAGGTCTCCCCCGCCATCGCCGACATCATCGTCAAGCTCGACGAGGTCGCCAAGGCCGAGCACGACGACCCGCGCGTCGCCATCATCGACGAGCACGACACCGTCCACATGGCCCACATGGACATTCACTTTGGCTTCTCCATCAATGGCGTCGCCGCACTCCACACCAAGATCCTGGAGGACACCGAACTTCACCCGTTCTACGAAATCTATCCCGAGAAGTTCTCCAACAAGACCAACGGCATCACCTTCCGCCGTTGGATCCATGGCGCCAACCCCGCGCTCGCCAGCCTGCTCGACGATGTAATCGGCACCGATTGGCGCAGCACCGGCGACCTGAGCAAGCTTGCCGAGTTCGTTGACGACAAAGATGTTCTTGAGCGTCTGGCCGCCACCAAGGCCGAGGCCAAGGCCATCATGCGCCAGTTCATGGCGCTCGAGCAGGGTGTGACCATTCCCTCCAACGCCATCATCGATGTTCAGGTCAAGCGTATCCACGAGTACAAGCGCCAGCAGATGCTCGCGCTCTACATCATCTGGAAGTATCTCGACATCAAGAACGGCAATAAACCCGAGCACCCCGTCACCATCATCTTTGGCGGCAAGGCGGCACCTGCCTACACCATCGCGCAGGACATCATCCATCTGATCCTGACGCTGTCGCAGTGGATTGCAAACGACCCCGACGTGGCTCCCTACCTGCAAGTTGTCATGATTGAGAACTACAACGTCACCGCCGCCGAGCGCGTGATTCCCGCTGCCGACATCTCCGAGCAGATCAGCCTGGCCTCCAAGGAGGCGAGCGGCACCTCCAACATGAAGTTCATGCTCAACGGCGCTTTAACCCTGTGCACGCTCGACGGCGCCAATGTGGAGATCGCCGAACTCGTCGGCGACGAGAACATCTACACCTTTGGCGCCTCGTCCAAACAGGTCGAGAAGCTCTACGCCGACGGCACCTATGACGCCGGCGCACTCTACCGCAAGCCCGGCATCAAGCTGCTGGTGGACTTCATCACCAACCCGGCCTTTATGGCGACCGGCAACGCCGAGCGCCTGCAGCGTCTGCACGACGACATCATGGGCAAGGACTGGTTTATGGCCCTGCTCGACATTGAGGAGTACATCCAGACCAAGGAGCGCATGCTGGCCGACTACGAGGACCAGGATGCCTGGATGCGCAAGGCGCTAATCAACATCGCCAACGCCGGCACCTTCTCGTCCGACCGCACGATCTCCCAGTACAACGACGAGATCTGGCACCTGAGCTAATTCGCTTCCCTTACCCATCCTCTTGAAAGCGGAGTCGCGGCAACGCGGCTCCGTTTTTTGCGCCCGTGCGTTGCCCCTGTGAGCCGCCTCGACTAAATCGTCTCAATCTGTAACATCTAACGTCCGAAATCCACCCTTACTGTTACAAATCGAGACAAATGGATAAGCCGGCTAAAACAATCTCGTTCTGTAACATGTAGCTGCCGAAATCAGCCTCTCGTGTTACGGATTGAGATGAAAGGACAGGCGGTTCAACTCAATCTCGTTCTGTAACATCTAAACCCAATTCGAACCTCTACCTGTTACAAATCAAGACAAACTGACAGATGGCCAATCCCAACACAAAGAAAGGCTCCCCTCTCGCCTAGTGGACGGGAGGGGAGCCTTATATGTGACCGCGGCAAAAGGATGGCAATACCGCAGTCGCCCAAAGGGAGGGCCTGGATGCACCGGGCCTAGATAAGGTTCTTGCCTGACACCTTATCGAAAAGGTGGGTCGCGTTCTTCTCGAACTTGAACCAGATGGTGTCGCCAGCCTTGAGCGCACCCTTGGCCTCAAGGTCGACAACGGGAATGATCAGGACGAACTGGCCATCGGGAGCGGTCACGTGGACATGCTCGGTCGAACCCATGAGCTCGGTCACCTCGACGGTGCCCTGGAGCGCACCCTCCTCGTCCTTGTCGGCAAGCAGGATCTGCTCGGGACGCACGCCGGCCGTGATCTCCTTCACGTCGCCGCCGTCCCAATTAAGAGCGAGCTGAGCGCAGGTCTCGGGGGCCAGCGCGACATTCATGTCGTCGGTCTTGACGGTAAAGCCGTCGCCCGAGCGCACCAGCTGGGCATCGAAGAAGTTCATCTGCGGCACGCCGATAAAGCCGGCGACGAAGATGTTCGCGGGATGGTTGAAGACCTCCTGCGGCGTGGCGATCTGCTGGACGACGCCGTCCTTCATGACCACGATGCGGTCGCCGAGGGTCATGGCTTCGGTCTGGTCGTGGGTGACGTAGATGAACGTGCCCTTGATCTCGTGACGCAGCTTAATGAGCTCGGCACGCATCTGGTTACGCAGCTTGGCGTCCAGGTTGGACAGCGGCTCGTCCATCAGGAAGACCTTGGGGTCACGAACGATAGCGCGGCCGATGGCGACGCGCTGGCGCTGGCCGCCCGAAAGCGCCTTGGGCTTACGGTCGAGGTACTCGGTAATACCCAAGATCTCGGCGGCGGAGCGAACCTTGCGGTCAATCTCGTCCTTGGGGACCTTCTTGAGCTCAAGCGTAAACGCCATGTTCTCGTACACCGTCATATTGGGGTACAGAGCATAGCTCTGGAACACCATGGCAATGTCGCGGTCCTTGGGCGCCACGTCGTTGACGCGCTTGCCGTCGATGAGCACATCGCCCGAGGTAATGTCCTCCAGGCCGGCAACCATGCGCATCGTCGTGGACTTACCGCAGCCAGAGGGGCCAACGAGGACGATGAACTCCTGGTCGTGAACGGTGAGGTTGAAGTCCTCTACAGCGAGCACGCCGTCCTCGGTAACCTTGAGGTTGTGCTTCTTCTCCTCGGTCTTCTTCTTTTTGCCAAAGAAGCCCTTCTTTTTGGACTCGTTGTTGGGATACACCTTCTGAACATGTTTGAGAACGATCTCGGCCATGTCTTTACCTTTCGATACGCGGCGCCGCGCTGAGAGGCGCCGCCAAAACTTGCAAAACAGTTACGGCATCAGCCCTTGACGGCACCTGCCACAACGCCGTCAATGATGTACTTCTGGCAGAAGATGTACATGATGACGATGGGGATGACGACCATCATGATGCATGCCATCATGGGGCCGAGCTCGACGTGGCCATAGCCGCCACGGAAGTACTGGATCAAGATAGGAATGGTCTTGTACTTGGTGGAGTCGAGCGTAAGGTAGGGCAGCAGATAGTCGTTCCAGACCCACATGGTCTCAAGGATGCCGACCGAAAGATAGGTGGGCTTCATAATGGGAAGGACGATCTTAAAGAACACCTGGACCGGGTTGCAGCCGTCGATCATGGCCGCTTCCTCAATCTCGAGCGGGATGTTCTTGACGAAGCCGGCGAACATAAAGACCGCGAGGCCCGCGCCAAAACCAAGGTAGATGAAGCAGATGTTAAACGGCGTGTTAAAGCCGATGCGGTCCGCGAGGTTGGACAGCGTGAACATGAGCATCTGGAACGGTACGACCATCGAGAAGACGAACAGGTAATAGAAGAAGTTCGAGATCTTGCTGTTGACGCGCACCACGTACCAAGCGCACATGGAGCAGCACACCAGAATCAGCACGACCGACGTGACCGTGATGATGAGCGAGTACATAAACGCCGAGGCAAAGCCCTGCTCGTTCAGAGCGTGCACGTAGTTTGCGAGGCCGTTGAACGTCTCGGGCGTGAGCAGATCGAACGCCGTGGTGGTGCTGATTGCGGTCGCTTTCTTAAAGGAATTGAGCGCAATCATGAACACGGGGTAGATCCATGCGAGCGACAGAATCGTAAAGAAGATCGAGAGCGCGCGGTTGATAGCCTTATCGCGTTTCATTACTGCTGCACCTCCTTGGACCTCGTGGCCTTAAGCTGGATCATAGAAATAGCGACAACCAGGATGCAGAAGATAACTGCCTTGGCCTGACCGATGCCCTGCCATGCGATGCCAGCACGCGAATAGAACGTGTTGTAGATGTTCAGGGCGAGCATCTCGGTGGAGTGCGCCGGGGCGCCACCGGTAAGGGCGAGGTTCTGGTCGAACAGCTTAAAGCCGTTGGTGATGGACAGGAACAGGCAGATGGTGATGGTCGGCATCAGGTTGGGGATCTTAACCTTCCAAAACGTCTGCCATGCCGTAGCGCCATCGACCTTGGCGGCCTCGATGTAGTCAGACGGGATGGACTGCAGACCGGCGATGTAGATGATCATCATGTAGCCGACCTGCTGCCACAGGGTCAGGATGATAAGGCCCCAGAAGCCAGCAGCAGAGTTAAGGGCGATGAGCTGGGCGCCCACGTTGGAGAGCAGGCAGTTGATCAGAATCTGCCAAATGTAGCCCAGCACGATGCCGCCGATCAGGTTAGGCATAAAGAAGATCGTACGGAAGATGTTGGTGCCCTTGAGCGCTTTGCGGGTGAGCGCCTGCGCGATGGCCAGCGCGATCACGTTGATGAGCACCGTCGACAGGAAGGCAAACGCCACGGTAAAGAAGAACGACGTGGAGAACTGCGGATCGGACAGCGCGCGCACGTAGTTCTCGATACCGACAAAGTGCGCGTTATTGATGGTAATAAACTGGCAGAACGAGAGATAGAAACCCTGGATAAAGGGAATCACGAACCCGATCATAAACGCCAGGCACGTGGGCAGCATAAAGAGCGGCCACCAGCGCTTGAGTGCTTTGCCCATAGAAGGGTCCTTTCAATATGCAGGGGGCGGGCAAACCTACGTCTGCCCGCCCCCTGTCGCTAATCAGATAGCTTGGGCAGCAACTGCTTACTCGGAAGCAGCCTTCTCGGTCTTCCAGCCATCGACGAAGGCGTTCTTGACGCCGTCCCACTTGGTGTTGTCGGCAGCATAAGCGATGAGAGCCTGCTTGAGGTTCTTCTTCCACTCCTCGGAGGGGATGTAAACGAAGTCCCAAGCGACGGTCTTCTTGCCGTCCTTGGCCATAGCAACGGCCTGCTGCGAGAAGACGTTGGTGGTCTCCTTAGCGCTCTTGAACGGGGCGGTCAGACCCATCTTGTCAGCGATGATGCTGGTGGCGGTGTCAGAAGTGACGCACCAATACATGAAGTCCTCGGTGGCCTTCTGGGCATCCTCGGAAGCCTGGGAGCTGACGCACCAGTAGTTCTCGCCGCCGGAGCACAGGCCCTGGTTCTCCTCGCCGTCGACGCCGATGTAGATCGGCAGCATGCCGAGCTGGTCGTCGGTCATACCGGCCTTGGTGAGGTCGGCGTAGGCCCAAGAGCCGTTCTGGTAGAAGACGGCCTTGCCGGTTGCGAACTCGTTGGTGGCGTCGTCACCGGTCTTGGAGGCGAGCTGCGAAGGATCGCAGGTGGAGTCGGTGATATACAGGTCGAAGATCTGCTTAAAGTTGTCGAGATACTCGCCCTTGATCTCGTCGTCCTCCTGATTGTGCTCCTTCTCGAACTCGTAGTAGAGCGGGAGGTTGGCGAGGTGCGTGGTGTAGCGCCAGCTGGAGGAGTCATCCATGCCGGCGGAAGTGAAGGCACCGTCAACGCCGAGCTCGTCCTTGCGGGCCTGGATGTCATCGGCGCAAGCCTTCAGCTTGTCGAAGGAGTTGATGTCCTCGGCCTTGTAGCCGGCCTTCTCGAGGAGCTCCTTGTTGTAGATGATGCCGTAGCTCTCCTGAACCCAGTCGATACCCAGATCCTTGCCGTCGGACTGCAGCGCCAGGGAGTCGTCGATGAGCTCACCGCGGAGCTTGGTGTCGGAAAGATCGGCGCAGTAGTCCTTCCAGTTCTTAAGGCCGGTGGGGCCGTTGACCTGGAACAGCGTCGGAGCGGAGCTCTTGGACATCTCGGACTTGAGCTTCTCCTCGTAGGTGTTGGAGGCGGCGGTCACGATCTTGACCTCGACGCCCTTCTCCTTCTTGTACGCCTTGGCGATCTCCTTCCACTCCTTGTCGACCTCGGGCTTGAACTGGAGGAAGTAGACCTCGGCAGCGTCACCAGAAGCAGAGGAGCCAGAGCCGGCAGAACCACCGCAGCCCACGAGGCCCAGACCAAGAACCGCAGCCGCGGAACCAGCAAAGCCCAGGAACTGCCTTCTGCTCATTTCGTTCTTCATTACAATCCACCCTTTCACACCGTGGCGGCACCCTTTGCCGCCGCCTTCGGAGATTGGCTCGGGGACTTTGCCCCTTTTGCTGACTTGTACAATACGCTATTTGGCTAGTTGTTTGAACAAGTATTACTAGAGCGGTAGAAAAACTTCGGTGAACGGTAATTTCGACTTGATACTTGACAAGTTTTGTATAAACAATTATTTGTTATCGAATGCAGAGAAAACGCCCGATCAAGCCGATGCATCGTCGGTTTGACCGGGCGTTTTCGCTTTGAGGGCATGAGTCTCGTCAGGCTGCGAGCTAGCCGGCTATCGCTTGGAATTGACGCGGTAATGGAAGATCTCGGGGTGTGTGCGGGCATGCGTGACCTCGAACAAGATGCCGTCCGAGGTGTACGACTGGCTCTCCATAACGGCGACGCAGTTGTACTTGCCAAGGTCCAGATAGCTGCAGTCCTCATCGTTGGCGAGCTCGACACTCACCGTACGGCGGCTCGCCATCACTTTGATGCCGCGCTTGTGCTCCAGATAGCCGTAGATAGAATCCGCCGCGATCTCGGGGGTCAGGCCCTTGGCGATCGACGCCAAAAAGTAGCCGTGGTCCACTTGGCGCGCGCTGCCGTTGAGGCTTCGGACACGCACGACGCGAATCAGCTCCTCGCCCACCTTAAAGCCCAGGCGACGAGAGAGTTGCTCAGTGCAAATCAAATGTTCAAAAGACTTGACCTCGGTCGATGCGACGGCATTGTTGCGTTTTGCGAACTCGCCAAACGACTCAACCTCTTCGAGTGCGCCCAGCATATCGGTTTCGCCCTTAAGCCAAATAACGCGCACGCCCTTGCCGTGTATAGGCTGCACAAACATCTGGTCGGCCAGCATGCTCAAGGCGCGTCGAACGGTATTGCGCGTGCAGCCAAACTCCGCGGTCAGCTCGGCTTCGGTTGGCAGCATCTCCTGAAACGCATAGGTCCCGTTGATGATGCGCGAACGGATCTCGCGGTAGATTCCTTCGTAAATCGCTTTTGGCATGATTTCACCTCTAATGAATATGTATGGCTAGGCACGATAGCATTTCTTAAAGTTGTTTAAACCGATTATCGGTAAAGCACGGATTATTTACCGTCGACGGTTCCCCTGAAACCCAAATCGGACCGAATCAAAACCGTCAATGCGGCAAGCAGCCAGTCCTCTACAATGAGTTCATTGTTTAAACGTTCTTGCTCGCACAGCATGTTGCATCCGAAAGGCATATTATGCTGCAGAAAATCCAACGTTTTGGCGGAGCCATGTTCGCGCCCGCCATGCTGTTTTCTATATCAGGCCTCATGGTCGGCATCTCCGCCCTCGCAACGACCGTGGATATCGTCGGCGACCTCGCCGTATACGGAACCCCCTGGTACGTTTTCTGGACTATCATTCAGCGCGGCTCGTGGACGGTCTTTAAGCGCCTTCCACTCCTTTTTGCCGTAGCGCTGCCCATCGGCCTTGCCCAAAAGCAACCGGCACGCTGCTGCCTCGAGGCGCTCGTAGCCTATTTTGCCTACTGTTTCTTTTTGAGCGAGATCATTAAGCTGAGCGGCGACAACCTTGGACTTAAGTACCCGTCGTCTTTAACCCCCGCCAGCGGCATCACCGTCATCGACGGTATCAAGACGCTCGACACCGGCATTATCGGCCCGCTGGCGGTGTCGGCAACCGTCGTTGCCATCCATGACCGCTTCTACGATGCCAAGGTTCCCGATTGGCTCGGCACGTTCTCGGGTTCCTCGCTCGTCTACCTCATCAGCTTTTTTGCCGTGTTTGCCCTTGCCGCCATCTCGGCCGCCATCGTGCCCTTCGCATACGCTGTGACCGAAACGCTGCGCCACGCACTTGCGGGCGTCGGCCCCTTCGGCGTGGGCATCTTTGTGTTTTTGGAGCGAGCGCTCGAGCCCATGGGGCTGCACCATCTGCTCTATATGCCCATCTATTACGACAATCTGGTCATTCACGACGGTATTTACGCCACGTGGACCAACCTGCTCCCCATTCTCTCCCATAGCACGCGCCCTTTAAATGAACTTGCGCCCTGGGCAGGTTTTACCGCCACCGGCTGGGGCAAGCTCTTTGGCCTTCCCGCCATCGCGGCAGCATTCTATTTCACCGCCAAACCCGAACGCCGCGCCGGCCTTAAGGTCATCCTTTTGCCCGCCATCGTCGCCTCGGTGGTCTGCGGCGTCACCGAGCCGCTCGAGTTTCTCTTTATGTTCACCTATCCCGGACTCTTTTTGCTCTACGCCGTCCTGTCCTCCTGCCTTGCCATGACCATGAACTTCTTTGGCATCGTCGGCATCTTCTCGGGCGGTCTCATGGAAATGACGGCCTTCAACTTCATCCCACTCATGCGAATGCATGCCGGCTCCTACCTTTTGGCGCTCGGTATCGGTCTTACCTTTAGCCTCATCTTTTTTGTTAGTTTTCGAGCACTCATCTTGGTCTATGACCTTAAGACGCCGGGCCGCGAGGATCATGTCTCCAATCGCGCGGCAATCGATCGTTTAACGGGAAGCGGCTTTGCCAAAGAGCAATCTCCCAATGGCGAGGTCAGTATTCAATCCGATCAAGATCACGTCCTCGCTGAGCGGGTAATTCAGCTTTTGGGTGGCGTTGGCAATATCGTGGGCGCAACCAACTGCGCCACGCGCCTGCGCGTCGAGGTCGCAGACCCTTCCATCGTTGCAGATAATGCGTCGTTTGTCGCGGTGGGCGCCAAGGGCCTCATCATTACGGGCAAGACCGCCCAGGTGATTATTGGCATCTCCGTTCCCCGCGTTAAAGAGCATTTTGACCAGATCATGGGCCTCGAGCCGGGATTTGTGTCCACCACCTCGGCCTCCCCTGCCGCCAGCGCAGCCCATAAGCGCGGCGATATCTGCTTCTTCGATATCGACGGAACACTCGCCTGGCAAGACCCTCGAGTGGCACAAGAGCTTCCCGAGAGCGAGCGAGACCTCTCCCCCTATCCCAATGAAGCGGTCTCGCAAGCCATCCGTGATTTTGTCGCCAAGGGCAATATGGCGTTTATCTGCACAGGGCGCACACTGAGCTGCATCCATCCAAAGCTGCTCGAGCTGCCCTGGACCGGCATCGTCTGCCTCGCGGGTGGCTATGTCGAACTTGAGGGACACGTGATTCGCGATTTGGCGATGACGCCCGGCATGCTGCAGCGCCTTGCTCCCATTCTTGAGCAATCGGACGAAGTGATTCGTTTTGAGGGACTCAATGGCGTCGTTCGCATGAGTGCCGATGCGCCCGACGCTCCGGGATACGCCCGCACCGTGGGCGATGCAATTACGCAGCTGCAACATTACAGCGCCTACAAGATCTTAATGTCCACGTCGCTTGCCAACCGCATCGCTCAGGATCAAGCGTTTGAGCCGCTGCTCTGCTTTAACGAGCTCGAGCTCGAAGTGACCGAGATTTCGCCTCGCGAATGCACCAAGCGCGAGGGTATCCAGTCCGTACTCGACGCCCTCGATCCCCACCACGGAACCGTATACGGCATCGGCGACGCCAGCAATGACGTCTCGCTGATGAACGCCGTCGATGTCGGTATCGCCATGGGCAATGCGCCGGACTTCCTCAAGGAAAAGGCCGACTATGTCACCGACAGCATCGACCACGACGGCGTCGTCACCGCGCTCGAACACTTTGGGCTTATCTAGCCAAGCCCCTACCGCACTTGCGGCCGCATGGACCAATCGTCTTCAACCGCCGCGCTCGACGCCCTAATGTGGCAATATGTTGTCTGCATAATGCAACGATGCAACCTATCAAAGAATGCGAGAACCCGTGTCCAGTCCGTTTACCAGCTTTTTAGCCCAGCACTTTGACCAGATTAACGACTATCTGGCCACGTTCTTTGACGGACAGGCGACTTCCGCCGATATCGAGCGCTACCTGTATACCCCGCTCTCGGCATTTACGGCAAACGCTGGCAAGCGCCACCGCCCGCTCATCTGCATGCTCGCCGCCACTGCGGTAGGCGGCAGCTTTGAGAGCGCCCGCAGCGCAGCGGCGGCCATCGAGCACTTTCAGTCGGGCGCACTCATCCACGACGACATCGCCGACAACGGGCAGATTCGTCGCGGCAAGCCCTGCATGCACCTTACCGAGGGCACCGGTCTTGCCATCAACTGCGGTGACCTGGCGCTCACCATGGTCACCAAGACGGTTCTCGACGACCCCACACTCAACGCAGACGTGAAGCTTCACGTGCTCCACGAGCTTACCGAGATGATCGTCCGTACCATCGAGGGCCAAGCGCTCGACCTGGGCTGGGTCCGCGACGAGCGCTTTGACATTTCGGTCGACGATTATCTGGACATGGCGACGCACAAGACCGCGTACTACAGCGGAGCGACGCCGCTTGCCGCCGGAGCCATTATCGGCGGCGGCAGCGAAGAGCAGATTGAGGCACTGCGCGCCTTTGGGCTGCACACGGGCCTTGCCTTCCAGATTCAAGACGACCTGCTCAACTTGATCGGCACCAAGGAGGCCGCCAACAAGGACTTCCGCACCGATATCACCGAGGGCAAGCGCACCCTCGTTGCCGTGCATGCCCTGTCAGACGAGCGCTATCACGACGAGATCGAGGCAATCCTTTCCTCGGGCACCGAGGACCCTGCGCAGCTCGCACGCGCCGTGGAGATCTTCCAGGAGACCGGCTCCATCGATTACGCCCACACCTATGCGCTCGACCTGACCGCTAAGGCCAAGGCCGCTATCGAAGGCGTCGAGCTCGACCCGCATGCGCGCGAGCTCTTCCTCTCAATGGCAGATTTCTTTGTGGAGCGTCTTAACTAGCGGGGGTCATAAAACCTGTGGGCAGCGAGTTTGGGTACAAGTTGCTACACTATTGAGTGCATGTTTATAAATTGTCTCGCGTTGTCTATCCGACACACGCTCAAAATAGTACGAATGGTACGCCGAAAGGGGTTCGTTCATGGAACCTATTACCACGGGCATGCAGGGAGCAGCCGTCGAGGACGTCCAGTCCCGCCTTCTGCAGCTCGGCTATACAATCGATGACGCCGAGGTTGTCGACAAGCGCTTTGGCACCACCACCGAGCAGGCCGTCAGCACCTTCAGGCTCGACAGCGGCCTTGCTGCCGGTCATGCCGTCGATATCCCCTGTTGGAGCGCCCTGGTCGACGCCTCGTATAAGCTGGGCGACCGCACCCTGTATCTGCGCATGCCCAATTTCCATGGCGCCGATGTGCAGGCCCTGCAGCGCGCTCTCAACGTTTTGGGCTTTGCCTGTGGCGAAGACGACGGCTACTTTGGTCCGCATACCGAGGCCGCCCTGCAGCAGTTCCAGGAAAATGTCGGCCTGTTTGCCGACGGCATGGCCTTCCAGGACACCTACGCCTACATCAACCGCCTGCACCATGTGTGGGAGGGCAAGCCCTCGGTCACCGAAGCCGAGTCCCGCATCGGTTTTGCTCGCGCCGCCAACGTGCTCGAGCGCTTCCAGATCGCCGTTATCGGCGAGGACCCCATCGCACGCAGCGTTGCTTCGCGCATGTGGAACATCGCCACGGCAACGACCGACAACAGCGGCATGATGCTCTGCGACTCCGAGGTCCCAACCGACGTTGACCTGGTGCTCGAGATCGCAAGCGACGAGCTGCCCGCCGACGCCGCGCCACGCGCCACGATTGCCCTCGCCGAGTGCCACAACCTGGCCCAGCGCATCCGCACCGCCAATGTCGCCGCGCAGCAGAAGCCGGCTCGCATTCGCATTGAGCTCACGGGCATGACGCGCTACAACGGCACCTTCACGGCCAGCGACGCGCAGACGCTCGCCGTACGTCTACTCGACGGCGTTTGCGATGCCCTCGCAGATTAGGTAAACTAGACGAGTTGCTTTTGGGCAACACCACACATTGGGACGTAGTTCAACGGTAGAACTCCGGTTTTTGGTGCCGGCTGTTGGGGGTTCGAATCCCTCCGTCCCAGCCATTAAAACTGAGCGCCCTAAGCCCATAACGGCCCAGGGCGCTTTCTTGTGGGCAAGCGGAGGAATTCGAACCCGCAAGGGTGCGGAGCTGAGGAAACGCGAAGCGTTTTCCAGCGCAGCACGCGAGGAGCGGAGCGACGAAGCGAAAGCGGGCGGCGAAGCCGCACGCGGACATCCCTCATCGCCCACCACTGAATTGCTAGGCCTCCAGTGATGGAGGCCTTTCTTTTTTTGCGCCCAGCGCATGGGATTCGAACCCGTCAGCACGTCTGTCGCAAAGGCCGTGGCCTTTGCAGATTGATGACAAAAAGGGTTCCAGACCGTCCAATCATGCATCAGATGACGCACTAACGATCTGGAACCCGTTCAAACTGGCTATGCTTTACTCTCGCTAGGCCAAAACGTCCGACAGGATCTCGGTTAGGCTGTCCACGTCGGCCTCTTCGCACACGAGCGGCGGAAGGAAGCGCAGCGTATGTGCGCCCGTAGCGTTGATCACGGCACCAGCCCCCAATGCACGGGCCACGACGTCGTGTGCATCACCCGCGGCATCGTCCAGATCGCAGCCGAGCATCAGGCCGCGACCACGCACCTCTACCACATGCGGAAGCTTAGCCAGCGCCCGCTCCATATAGGCGCCAACCTTGGCAGCATGCTCGGCATAATCGCCGCGCACAAGCACGGAGAGCGTCGCGGCACACGCCGCGATGGCCAAGCAGCTACCACCGAAGGTCGAACCGTGATCGCCGGGCTTAAACACATCGGCGATCTCTTTCTTCGCCACCACGGCACCCATAGGCACACCGTCGGCAATGCCCTTGGCAAGGCTCATAATGTCAGGCTCCACGCCATAGGTCTGGAACGCAAACGGCTTCCCCGTGCGAAAGATTCCGCACTGGACCTCGTCGGCGATAAGCGCGGCACCCACCTCGTGCGCCAAGTCGCGCGCCGCGGCCATAAACTCCTCGGTCATGGGGTGCACACCGCTCTCGCCCTGAATCGGCTCGAGCATCACGGCACAGATTTCACTGCCCAACTGCTTAAAGATTGCGCGCAGTTCATCTACATCGTTGGGTGTGCAGGCCACAAAGCCACCCGGCAGCGGGCGGAAACTATCCTGCAGCCAATCCTGCATGGTAGCGGCAATGGTCTCGAGCGTACGACCGTGAAAGCCGCCGCGCATGCACACGATGGTGTTGCCGCCGTTGCCGGCACGCTTGGCGTACAGACGTGCGAGCTTCATCGAACCCTCGTTGGCCTCGGCACCGGAATTGGCAAAGAACGTCTCCCACACCCGCTCGCCCGCAGCTGGAGCGCCAAGCGCCGCCGCTGTGGTCTCGTCGCCAGCGACAATCGCGTCGGTAAGCACGCGCGCGCCGTCTGCATCATCGTTAGCGAGCTTGGACAGCAGCGCCGCGACCTGGCCGCGCTGCTCGATGTAGAAATAGTTGGAGACATGCAGGAGCTTCTTGGTCTGAGCCTCGAGCGCCGACAGCACTGCCGGATTGCCGTGACCCAGGCTGCACACGCCGATACCGGCAAGAAAATCGAGGTATTCACGACCATCGTCGCCGGTGAGCTTCATACCGTGGCCTTCGACGAACTCGACCGGCGAGCGACCAAAGGTGTGCATGACGTAGTGGGATTCGAGCGATTGTTGTGCTGCAAGTGACATGAGATACCTTTCGTTAAGTGCCAGGTAGCGCGGACTGTGGGCGTAATGGCGTAGCAATTTCGAGCCGGCTAGACCGTCTGGAGCTTCTCGACCTCGTCGAGGTTCTCGGTCAGGCGCGCCGCAAAGGTCGAAAGCGGGTGCGGGTGCGTATCGAACTCGTAGGCCGTCTCGGTGGAATGGATCACGGTACCGACGCCGGCATCGGTCAGCAGCTCAAGCAGCAGCGAATGCGGCGTGGTACCGTTAATGATGTGGGCGCGGAATACGCCACCGGCAAGCGCATCGACGGCCGCGCGCAGCTTGGGAATCATGCCCTTATCGACCTCCCCGCCATAGAGCATCTCGTTGACCTCATCGAGCGTTAGGTTGGAGATGAGCGACTCCTTGTCGCTAAAGTCCTTGTACAGGCCGTCGACGTCAGTCAAAAAAATCGCCTTATGCGCGTGGAGCGCCGCGGCAACGGCGCCGGCGGCGGTGTCGGCGTTGATGTTGAAGAATCCGCCGTCCTCCCCCGCCGCGACGGTGGCGATGACGGGAATGTACTCGCTATCGAGCAAGCGCTCGATATAGTCGGTGTTGACGTGCGTCACTTTGCCCACGCGACCGAGCTCGGGGTCGAGCGGCTCGGCGATGAGCGTGCCGGCATCGCTGCCCGACACGCCTACGGCCAGGTTGCCGTGGTGGTTGATGGCAGCAACCAGCTCCTGGTTGACTTTGCCGCCCAGCACCTCGCGCACGATATCCATAGTCGCCGGCGTGGTCACGCGCTGGCCGTTCTTAAACTCGACGGGAATATCGTAATGGCTCAGTGCCTCGTTGATGGCCTTGCCGCCGCCATGCACGATGACGGGGCGCATGCCGATAATCTTGAGCAAAACGATGTCGCTCATCACGTCGCGGCGCAGTTGCTCATCGACCATGGCCGCTCCGCCATACTTGATAACGACCGTCTTGCCGGTCAGGTTTTTAATCCACGGCAGCGCTTCGAACAGCAGCTGCGCGGTTGCTTCGTTGGATTCGCTCGAACGACAGTCGCGTGCGAATTTCATAATCTGCCTCGTCTTTCGTATCGTTATCACGCCGTGCTTCGCTGCCCGCAATCGCGGCAAGATGCGCAGCGCGCCTGGAATCTAGGAACGGTAGTCGCCGTTGATGGAGATGTACTCGTGCGTGAGGTCGCAGGTCCACACGGTCGTTGCCGCGTCGCCTGCACCCAGGTCGACCGAGATCACGATCTCGGGCGCCTCAAAACGTCGTAGAGCCTCGTCCTCGTCAAAGGGAACGGTCAGACCGTCGCGACAGACAGGCATGCCCATCATGTCGATGGAAACGTCTTCCTGATGAAACTTCACGCCGCACTTGCCGAGCGCCATGGCAACGCGGCCCCAGTTGCAGTCGTGGCCGGCGATGCAGGTCTTGACGAGCGGCGAGTTGGCGACGGCACGGGCGGCGATATCGGCTTCCTCGTCGTTGGCGGCGCCGGTGACGTTAACCGTCACGAGCTTTGACGCGCCCTCGCCATCGGCCGCAATGTTGCGCGCCAGGCTCTCGCACACCTCGTGCACGGCAAAGGACAGTTCGTCAAAGGCGTCAGTGCCCTCGACGATAGCCTCGGTATCAGCGGCAGCAGCGCCAGAAGCAAGCATGATGCAGGTGTCGTTGGTCGAGGTATCGGAATCGACCGTCACCTTATTGAAGGTCTGCTTAACGGTTGAGAGCAACAGGGCGTGGAGCGCCGCCGGCTCGACGGGGGCATCGGTAGTAATGACCGCGATCATGGTGGCCATATTGGGCATGATCATGCCCGAGCCCTTGCACATGCCGCCCACCGTATAGGCGTTGCCCGCATGGCCCGCAGCCTCACTGACGTAGGACACGGCGTACTCCTTGGAGTGCGTGTCGGTCGTCATGATGGCGCGAGCGGCATCGGCGCCACCGTGGGCGGAAAGTACCTCGTAGGCAGCAGGAATGGCGGTCTCAAACGTGTCGATCGGCAGAATCTGGCCAATCACACCCGTGGAGGCAACCAGAATCTGCTGGGGCTCGCAGCCGATGACCTGCGATGCGATGCTGCACGTTTCGTGCGCGCATGCAAGGCCGGTCTCACCCGTGGCGGCGTTGGCATTGCCAGAGTTGACCGAAACGCCGGCGATGATTCCGTAGCCCTTGTCGGCACCGCCCAGGTTGGCACGGCTCACCTGCACGGGCGCCGCGCAAAAGCGATTGGTGGTAAACACGCCGGCACCGGGACAGGGTTTATTGGGCACGACGAGCGCGTAATCCAGACGCTCGGGGTTCTTGCGGAACCCAGCATGGATGCCCGCAGCCTTAAAACCAGCCGCAGCCGTAACGCCGCCCTCGACGGCGCGAATCTTGAAATCAAACAGCTCGGTATTCATCGTCTTTATGACTCCTTATGTCAAACAAAAAACGGACATCGGTTGGTGCGCCATGCCAGTCGTGATCATGAGACCAGCTTAAGAGTGGCGCCCCACTCGATGCCCGACTACCAAATCGTTAACAATCGAATGTGCTACACCGGGCACGCCACTGTGGGCAAGCCTCGTCGCTCGTCAAAGCCAAAGACGATATTGGCGCACTGGACTGCTTGGCCCGCAGCGCCCTTGCACAGATTGTCGATGGCGCCCGTCGCCACCAGCACGCCCGCGCGCTTGTTGAGCGCGAGGCCGATCTGGGCGGCGTTGGTGCCGACGACCGAAGCCGTCTTGGGCTGCTGGCCGGCATCGAGTACGCGCACGAAAGTGCGACCAGCGTAGAACTGCTTGTAATAGTCGACAACGTCCTCAAGAGCCAGGGAGTCGATGGCCTGAAGCGTGAGCGGCAGCGTCACCGTGGAGAGCAGGCCGCGCTTGAGCGGTGCCAGGTGCGGGGTAAAGACGACGCGATCGGTCAGGCCCAGGATTTGCTCAATCTCGGGCGTGTGGCGATGCTTGCCCACGCCGTATGCCTCCAAATTCTCGTCGGCGCTGCAAAAATGCGTACGAGCGTTGCAGGACTTGCCGGCACCCGTCACACCGCTGATGGCATCAACGATCACGGGGCCGCTCTGGGCAACCCAGCCAGCGCGCTCGGCGGGCGCGGCGGCAAGGCTCGTTGCGGTGGGATAGCAACCGGCGCAGGCGACCAGCACGGGTTTGCCGTCGGCATGGTCGGATGCGGCGGTCTCCAAGTCCCGGCAGAACAGCTCGGGCAGACCGAAGGCACGTGTCTTGAGCAGCTCGGGGCTCGTATGCTCGGCGGCATACCACGTCTCAAAGACGGACGCGTCGTTCAGGCGGTAGTCGGCCGAAAGATCGAAACAGGAAACGCCCGCGGCAAGCAGCGCGGGCACCTGTGCCATGGCAGCCGTGTGCGGCACGGCCAAGAAGACGGCGTCGCAGGATTTAAGCTCAGGCGCGTCATGCGTCGTGAAGACCAGATCGCTCACGCCAGCAAAGCTCGGATACACCGCAGACAGCGGCTGGCCGGCATCGGCGTTGGACGTAATGGCAACAAGTTCAAACTCGGGATGACCGAGCACGAGGCGAATGAGCTCGGCTCCGGCATATCCAGCCGCGCCGACGATTCCAACCTTCAAAGACATATCAGACTCCTTGTCTGCGATTTATGCACCGATGCGCATTTCGCAGCGGTCGTTATGAAGTGAGTTGAAACTTTAGCATCAAAAGATGCATGAATGCGTAAATGGCTTGCATATTCATGCATTGAAACATTCCTGACACATTCGCTTGAAGGAATTGACAAATGGAGCGGGCCCCGTATTGACCGGCGCTCCTAACGGCGCCGGGCAA
>CAJJZM010000022.1:0-21533 GCA_905197595.1 uncultured Collinsella sp. | reverse complement strand
TCTTTTGTAGGGATGGGGATGCGCTGTGATACAGGCTCTTTTGGAGGCCTGGTTTCGTTACGCGAGCTCGGCTCCGAGGGCCTTGCAGGCCACCTCGCCCTCATCGTCGGGCGCATCGTAGCAAATGACGGAGTCCACGACGTTGACGCCGGCCTCGTCGGCGTCGGCCTTCCAGTTGTCCATCCACTCGCCCTCGGCCCACGAATAGGAGCCAAAGAGGACGACCTTCTTGTCGCCGAGGGTCTCCTTGACCTCGTCCCACATAGGCTGAAACTCGTCATACTCAAGCTCCTCGGAGCCCATGGCGGGGCAGCCGAAGGCGAAGGCATCATATTCGGCGGCCTTGTCGGCAGAGAAGTCGGCGCAGGGGATGACCTCAGTCTCGGCCCCCGCGGACGTGGCGCTTTCGGCGACGAGGTTTGCCATGGCCTCGGTATTGCCCGTGCCGCTCCAGTAGACGACGGCGATCTTGCTCATGTTTTGTCCTTTCGGTCGTGCGGCGCTTGCCGCGGCTTGTACGTTCTATCGGGTTGCCTGGGCAAGTTGCGCCAGGCTGCAGCCCTGCTGATAGATAAAAGTGAAGTATTGGGTGCAGGCACGGTAGGCATCAAACGTCGCAAGCGCCTGCTCGACATTTGCGTAGACCTTCCAGGCCCCAAAGACCTTGTAGTTCTCGCCGCGCTGGACGATAAATTCGTGCACGTCGTCGTAGGGATATCCAAGGAAGTAGCCTATTTCGTGCGGAAACTCGCAGGTGCAGTCTTTGCTGCAGCTAGCTTGCTGGGGTAGTGCGCATCGAGTCTGGCTGCAGGCGCATTCCGCGACGTTATTGCTCGCGAGCGTGATGCGTGATGCCAAATGCACAAGGCATGCCGAAAGGTCTCTCGTGTCGTAGCCTTCCGAGGTGAGCGCCGTTTGGACGCGAGGGTCTGCGAAATAGGTGGTGAGGCTTTTGGCTCGGTACGCGTACACGAGCGCTCCGCAGGGCCGCCAGACCAAAACACTCAGGTGGATGCCGAGCGGGTCAAGCTCGCGATTGCACTGGGCGATAACGTTGAGCAGGCGTGCTCGGCGTTCTGCAATGGTTTCGGTTGTGGTCGAGCCGTCCCCGTGGGCGTAGGTGCCTGGATAGGTAAAGAGCGATGCCGGCTTGATGCCCGCGAGCGTGGGAGAGCAGTTGCGCACGACTGCCGCCTGAAACGTTGGGATGTCTATGGTTCGAGTCACGGCGCTCCTTACGGATCTAAACTGTTAGCCTAGGAAAACTTATACACGAAAGTAAGCCATGGTCAACAAAAAAGTTTGAAGAGGGAAACTAATTGACCGAACAGACATGATTTTGGGTTAAGATGGGGGCACCCCATGGGGGTATCTAGATAGTGCTACTTGAAAGGGGAGCGCATGAGTGACTTGCTCAACCCTGCGAATCTCATCGTGCTGGCCGTCATTGCCGTCGGCATGTTTTTTGGACTGCGTCGCATTGCCGCTTCGACACACGGGAAGAGTTGCTGCAGCGATGGTACGAGCGGCAAGAAGGCCAAAAAGGTTGTTGTGGTGGATACCGATGCGTCACACTATCCCTATAGCGATGAGCTGCTCATCGGCGGCATGAACTGTGACGGCTGCGCTCAGAACGTAGCCAATGCCCTCAATGCGCTGGATGGCGTGTGGGCAACGGTGACGTATGCGGACCACACGGCACGCGTGCGCTCTAAGCAGCCGGTTGATCGTGGTGTCCTCGAGACGGCCGTGAAAGACGCGGGCTACTACGTCATGACGCTGTAAGCGCCGCCCTGGATGCGCTTCCTTGGCTAGGCTCGTCCGCGCAGTTCGATGTCTTGGATGTCGTCGAAGTCGATGGCGATGTCTCGGAGCTTGAGGAGCTTGAAGGCGGGGAGCGCCTCGTCGAGGATGCCGGTGCGGCTGCGATAGCCGTATGTATCGTAATAGTTGACACGAACCAAGTCGCCACGTTTGAGACCCTCGAGCTTTTTAGAAAGTACGAGGGCTTTTTCTTCCGTGAGCTCACGTTTTGACTCGATGGTGATTTCCTGCTTGCGCACGAGTTCGTAGTATCCCGTGAGGGCGGCAAAGGGCATAAACTGCGCGGCGCGGTTGGCGCGCACGGCACCGTTAGCAGTGAGCTTGGGGTCGGCGGCGCGGCGCCTGCCCTCGGGGTCCGCCAGGCGCTCGAAGGCGGTCGGCGGGCGCACGGGCTGTTGTTTGGGTTTAGGCACGGTGTCCTCCAACTTGGTCGTTGCGTTCGCGCGCGGTGGCGCCGGCGGTAAAGCTTAATCCCTTGACGAGCGCGTTCTTGCCGTACTTGCCTTTCACGGCCAGGACGGCGCGCGCCAGGTCGCGCTCGCGCTCATCGGCCTCGATATCGCTGAACAGATCGATGGTGGCAAATTCCTCGGGCACAAGATTGCCAAATCCCAGGTTGATGCGCCTGACCGGTCGTTTGGGATCGACCGTTTGTGCCCAAAGGTCATCGAAATACCCCATGATTTTCTTAAACGAATTAGTGCGCTCGGGCAGCTTTCGCGAGGCGTTGGAGTGCGCAAAGAGTGCGGCATAGCCACCACGCGGTTTGCCGCCATGCTCTCCCACAAAGATGCCATCGATTGCCTGCGCTTCGCGCACCAGGCGACGCCTTTCGTCATCGCGCTGGACGGGCTTGGGAGCACGGGGCGCGAGCTCGGGGCCGTCGGTCGCTGCGGGCTCGATGCCCGAGGTGCTCGAGCGCAAGTGTCCGCAGCCGTCTATATACTGCGCCGTGCCGCTGGCGTTGAGCCGGCGTATGTCGGCGCGCTCGCTCGCGTAGCCCACAAAGAGCGAGATGCTGTCGCAGACCACGTGCTTATCGACTAGATCCAACACGGCGTTGTCGACCATTTCGCGCAAGACGGTGTAGGCCTGCTCGTAGGCATAGCCCTTCGAGAGCACCTGTCCTGTGGTGGTCGAGGTCGCTTGCGGGCGATAGGCTTGGATATCGGCGATGGTTGTCGGCTCGCGCCCGAAGGCGTGGTCGATGAGATATTCGGCGTTGACGCCGAGTTCGTCGTAGAGCAGGTTCTCGTCGAGTGCGGCGACGCCCATCAGGTCGTAGACGCCGTATTTCTCGAGACGGGCCGCCACGCCGGGGCCGATGCCCCAGATGTCGGTGATGGGGCGATGGGGCCAGATCTCCTTGCGAAAGATCTCGTCGTCGAGTACGCCAATGCGGCTGGCTACGTGCTTGGCGGTGATGTCGAGCGCCACCTTGGCCTGGAATAGGTTGGGGCCGATACCGACCGTCGCCGTGATGCCGGTGCGCCCCAAGACCTCGTCGCGCAACATGCAGGCGAACCCTTCGGCATCGGTGTGATAAAGGTCCAGATAGGGCGTCACGTCGATAAAGCACTCATCGATGGAGTAGACGTGCACGTCCTGGGGGCTGACGTATTCCAGATAGACGCCGTAGATTTGCGCCGACACCTCCATGTAGTGTTGCATGCGCGGCACTGCTTTGATGTAGTCGATGCCGTCGGGAATCTCGAATAGACGGCAGCGGTTGTGTATCCCGAGGTCCTTCATGGTCTGCGTGATAGCGAGACAGATGGTCGTGCGTCCGCGCGATTCGTCGGCAACGACCAGGTTGGTGGTGAGCGGATCGAGCCCACGATCGACGCACTCGACGCTGGCATAAAACGTCTTGAGGTCGATGCAGATGTAGGTGTGCTGCTCGTGCTCCATCCGAGCCTCCCATCAAACACATGTTCTTATCGAATACCTGTTCGATAATACCTGCTCGACCGGACACCGTCAAAACCTGTCCCTATTTGGCAGGTATGGTCGTGCGGTTGCATCGGGTTTTTAACGCAGCCCTAAAGAGCGCGAAACAGCTCGGAAAAGCTCGCTTCGTAGCATGAGGCTAACGATTGATACCACCATAAAGCACGGAAGGGTTGTGGGGATAATGGTCAACTATGGGTTTGGTATGCCGACGCGCTTGGTTGCGGATGGGGATGTGGCTCGCTGGTGCGGACGATTGGTCGCTCACTACGGTGGCACCAAGGCGCTGGTTGTGCTGGGCGGTGACAAGCATACGCGCGATGAGCTTGTCTCGGCGGCACTTGGCTCGCTTGATCGAGCCCTACTCGAGCGTGTGCTTTTCCGCTGCGGCTCGTTTGAGGGCGACGGGGGAGACGAGCTGATCGACGAAGCCGTGGCCCTGGCGACCGACGAAGGCGTAAACTTTGTCCTGGCGATTGGCGATGCCGATACTGCTGGCTTTGCGCGCGAGCTCGCGCGTCGCATGGCGGCGCTCGATGCCGACGAAGACGGCTTTGTGCCTTATGGATGCATTGTCTCGGAGGGCAAGGTGCCTGCTGTCGTGGGCACCGGCGAGGTCCCCGTTTTTGCCATTATCGCGCCCGAACTGCTGGAGGACATCGGGTCTCCTCTGCGTGAGTTGCTCGGTAGCGTCTGCGCTGCGGCCTAATATTTGCCATAAAGGGACGGGTTATTTTTGGTTGGTAAAGCGTTTGACCTGCCAAAATAAACCTGTCCCTTTTTGTTCGGTTGCCGTTTGGGGGCCGATTGGCAACGCTCGCTGATTGTAGTCTTGACCTGCGCTAGAATAGTGGCATCTGAATGTCCGGGCGCATGGAGGCGTGCGCCCGTATGCTGAGGAGGACTCTATGGCAACTGTTGCCGCACCTATCGATGCTACGTCGACTGCCGCTTGGAAGGCACTCGAGGCTCATCAGGAGAAGCTTGAGGCCGAGGGCATCGACCTCAAGGCCTGGTTCGCCGCTGACGCCGACCGCGTGAATAAGTTGAGCTTTGACGCCGGCGACCTTCACTTCGATCTGTCCAAGAACCTGGTGACCGATGAGACCGTCAAGCTGCTGTGCGATCTTGCCCGCGAGGTGAAGCTCGAGGAGCGCCGCGACGCCATGTTCTCCGGCGAGCACATCAACACCACCGAGGACCGCGCCGTCCTGCACACCGCGCTTCGCCGCCCGGCAAGCGAGAAGGGGCAGCTCATCGTTGACGGCCAGGATGTCGTCGCCGACGTGCACGAGGTCCTCGATCGCATGTATGCCTTCGCCGAGCGCGTGCGCTCCGGTGAGTGGAAGGGCGTTACCGGCAAGAAGATCGAGCACCTGGTGTCCATCGGCATCGGCGGCTCCGATCTGGGCCCGGTCATGGCTTACGAGGCTCTGCGCCCCTATGCCGACGCCGGTATCGACTGCCGCTATATCTCCAACATCGACCCCAACGACCAGGCCGAGAAGCTCAAGGGTTTGGATCCCGAGACCACGCTCGTGATCATCGTCTCCAAGACCTTCACCACGCTTGAGACCCTCACCAACGCCCGCGAGGTCAAGACCTGGATGCTCGAGCAGCTCAAGGCTCAGGGTGCCATCGACGGTTCCGATGAACAGAACGCCGAGGCTGTGGCAAAGCACTTCGTCGCCGTTTCCACCGCACTCGAGAAGGTCGAGGCTTTCGGTATCGACCCGGCCAACGCCTTCGGTTTCTGGAACTGGGTCGGCGGCCGCTACTCCGTCGACTCCGCCGTGGGCCTGTCGCTGATCGTCGTGCTCGGCCCCGAGCGTTTCCAGCAGTTCCTTGAGGGCTTCCACGCCATCGACGAGTACTTCTGCAACACGCCGCTCGAGAACAACGCCGTCGCGCTGATGGGTCTGCTCAACGTCTGGTACGTCAACTTCTTCGGTTCCAAGAGCCACGCCGTGCTGCCGTACTGCCAGTACCTGCATCGTTTCCCGGCCTACCTGCAGCAGCTCACCATGGAGTCCAACGGCAAGCATGTCCGCTGGGACGGCAGCGCCGTGACTTCCGACACCGGTGAGATCTTCTGGGGCGAGCCCGGCACCAACGGCCAGCATGCCTTCTACCAGCTGCTGCACCAGGGCACCGTGGTGGTTCCGGCCGATTTCATCGCCTTCGCCAATACCGCCAACCCCGCAACCGACAATGGCCAGGATGTCCACGAGCTGTTCCTGGGCAACTTTCTGGCCCAGACCAAGGCGCTCGCCTTTGGTAAGACGGCCGACGAGGTTCGTGCCGAGGGCACGCCCGAGCAGATCGTTCCGGCTCGCTGCTTTGAGGGCAACCGTCCGACGACCTCGATCTTCGGCGACACGCTGACCCCGTTCGTGCTCGGCGAGCTCATCGCCCTGTACGAGCACATCACGTTTGTCGAGGGTACGGTCTGGGGCATCGACTCCTACGACCAGTGGGGCGTTGAGCTGGGCAAGCAGCTTGCCAAGCAGATCACTCCTGCCTTCCACGACGACGCCGCCAAGGCCGAGCAGGACGCTTCGACCCAGGCACTCATCGAGTTCTATCGCGCGCATCGCAAGTAGGATTCGCTGCGAAAACTAACGCATAGCCGACAAGGGCCCGTATCCGTTGGGATGCGGGCCCTTTGCTATTTGGATAGGATGGAATGTATCGGGAGGCGCCTCGACGGGCATCTCAATCGTCGAAGGCACGCCGTTCATGTTTGGGACAATATGACATTTTTCCCGTTGCAAACAGCGCCGCCGTGGGTGTTCTGTATGATGGCTCAGACAAGGTTGCTCAATGACGGGGAGGCATATATGGCAATCAAAGCCATCGCAATGGATATCGACGGTACGCTCACCAACGATCAGAAGGTGATCAGCCCGCGTACGCGCGAGAAGCTGCTCGCGGCACAGGAATCGGGTATTAAGCTCATCTTGGCTTCGGGTCGTCCCGCCTGGGGTCTTCACGCCTTGGCGCAGGAGCTCGACCTTCAAAACCATGACGGTCTGTTAGTTGCCTTTAATGGCGCGCATGTGGTCGACGCTCAGACCGATGAGGTCCTTTTTGACCAAGCCATGCCGGCTGACGAGCTGCACCGTCTGATTGATCATCTGCGCAATTTTGACGTGATCCCTATGATTTCGCTCGGTCGGGACCTGCACGTCGAGGACTCGTACCATTGCATGATCACGCTGCCTGACGGCTCGCAGAAGAATATCGTCAAGTATGAGCGCGATGCGTGCGATCTTAAGATTCGCGAGGTCGAGAGCCTGTACGAGGTCGCTGATGCTTATCCCGTGGACAAGCTACTTACTGCGGGCGATCCTGCCTATCTGCAAGCGCATCACGAGGAGATGTATGCGCCCTTTAAGCAGACGCTTTCGGGCATGTTTACGGCCGACTGGTACTTTGAGTACACGGCGCCCGGTATCGACAAGGCCCGCGCGCTCGAGGGTGCCCTGCCCAAGCTCGGTATCGATGCCAGCGATGTCGTCTCGTTTGGCGACGGCCAGAACGACAAGTCCATGATTGAGTGGGCCGGCACCGGTGTTGCCATGGGTAACGCCGTCGATGAGGTTAAGGCTGTGGCCCAGATGGTGACCGCCAATAACAACGAAGACGGTATTGCGGTGGCGCTGGATAAGCTGCTGGGCTAGAATCGCCGATAATGCATGGTTCGGGCGCCTGCTTACAGGCGCCCTTTTGTTAGGGAGGGTGCCGTGTCCGCATTTCCGTTCGACGCCGTTATCTTTGACATGGACGGTGTCATTGTCGATACCGAGTATTACTACCTGGGCGAGACTGCCGCGTTTGCCAAGGAGCTGGGGCTTAATCTGACTCAAGAGGAGTTGAATGGGCAGGTCGGTACCTCCCATCAGTTCTTCCTGCATATGCTGGTCGATTGGTTTGAGCGCGCCGGTAAGGGGCATTTCACTGGCGAGGAAGCGTTGGCCCGTTGGGACGAGTGGGCGCATAAACGTCCGCGCGACTATCAGGCTTTGATTAACCCAGGCGCCGTGGATACGATTCGAGAGCTGCCGCGCCGCGGCGTTCGCGTGGCGCTTGCCAGCTCGTCTCCCATGGATAGCATCGAGGAAGTGCTCAACGCATGCGGGCTGTCGGATGCCTTTGAGTATGTGGTGAGCGGCGAGCAGTTTAAGGAGAGCAAGCCCGAGCCCGACATCTACCTGCATGCATTGGACCTGCTGGGGCTGCCCGCGAATCGCTGCTGCTGCGTTGAGGATTCGGTGCCCGGCATCACTGCCGGCAAGCGAGCCGGCCTGACGGTCATTGCCAAGCGCGAGGAACGCTTCGGCTTTAGCCAAGATGCCGCGGACAAGATTATCGACCAGCTGCCGGAGCTGCTCACGCTTTCTTAGGAGCGCGGTAGTTGCGCGTTTTTCGGGTCCGATGAGTAAATACCCGACATTTTGGTGCGGCAGCAAGCATACTTAATGCTAATGCGGGCTTAAGGGCTTGTTGAATGCCCTTGGGCCCGCTTTAGACTTAATTGTGCTGGGAGAGGGTATATGCCACCGACTGAAGGGCTAACTGACGGTAAAGCAGCGATACCGCTGTACCAACAGGTTATCGATATCATTAAAAACGAAATTAACTCCGGTGCCTACAAGGCGGGCGCGCGGATACCCAATGAATTCGAATTGGCTGAGAGCTATAAAGTTGGCCGCGTTACCGTGCGACGCGCTATTGAGGAGCTCGTCCAGCAGGGCTATCTAACGAAGCGGCAGGGGAAAGGCACGTTTGTCAATGCCCCCAAGCTTAAGCGCAAGATTCGCCAGAAGGATGACGTCCAGAGTTTTTCGGACGCATGCCGCGTTAACGGAATGGAGCCGGGGGCGTGCGTCATTTCGAGAAAGATACTGCCGGCGGATTCTACCGAAGCGCAGTTCTTTGGTGTTCCCGTTGGAACTGATTTGATTTGCGTTGAGCGTGTGCGTACTGCCGATGGAGTCCCCGTCATGCTCGAGAACAACATATACGTTTACGAGGACAACGCTTATCTATCAACGGCACCTCTATCTAACCAATCCATTTTTGAGTTCGTGCGTAACCGGACGGGCCGTACGCCCGCGTTTACCGACCCGTGCACACTCGAGATCGCGTGCGCGTCGCCCGAGGTCGCTCGGCTGTTGGCAGTTCCCGTTGGCGAACCCTTGTTTTATATGGAAGCCTTCTTTTTCGACGAGCAGCGGCGGCCGTTTATCATCGGTCGTCAGCGGATCGTTGGGTCTCGCTACGTTTTTGACATCTAGGACATTGCGAATTGAGACGCCCGGTGGATCATCTCACCGGGCGTCTCCATACCGTTCACGGCGCAAACGCAACCGTTCAACCGCGTTGCGGCAATCAGTTTGAAATTATCTTGATGACGAGAAAAGCTGCTGGTAATCTATGGGACGTCATAGAACGTTTGCATTGTGCAAACGTTGAAGCGAGATGCGATGCAGTCTCGAGTTCTTTGGAGGTATCTATGTCAGATACGAAGGCGAAGAAGACAAACAGACGTTTTAAGTTCAAATTACCGCATGTCTATACGATCATGTTCTTGCTGATCGTTGTCTTTGCGGTCCTGACTTGGATCGTTCCCTCTGGTCAGTATCAGCGCAAGACGATTTCGACAGCGGCGGGCGAGCGTGAAGTCGCCGTTGCTGGAACCTATGAACAGGTCGATAAGAACTACACCGATTCCGAGACCGGCGAGACCATCAATCTGGGCCAGGATATCTTCGCGGTCCTGCAAGCGCCCACCAAGGGTATCCAAGAGGCTGCCGACGTCGTTGCGTTCGTCTTATTGATTGGCGGATCGTTCGCAATCATCACCAAGACCAACGCTTTGAATGCCGGCATGAGCCGTGTGATTAAAAAGCTCAAGAACAAGGACATCCTCATCATTCCCATCACGATGACGTTGCTGTCCATTTGCGGCACTACGTTTGGTATGTCTGAGGAAGCCCTGCCGTTCTATGCCATCTTCATTCCCATCATGATGGGTATCGGTTATGACTCGATGACGGCATTCATCATCTGCTTCCTTGGTCCTAACTTGGGATATTGTGCTTCGACCATCGACCCGTTTAATGTTTTGATCGCCCAAGGCATCATTGGCATCGAGGGTAATCCGCAACTGTGGCTGCGTGCCGTTTCTTGGGTCATCTTCACTGCCGTCGGTATCGCATGGGCCATGCGCTACGCCATGCGCGTCAAGAAAAATCCCGAGTCGTCCATTGTGTACGAGGACGATAAGCTCAAGCGTATTGAGTTTTCCGTGACCGATGCCTCCATCGAGGAAGAGTTCACTATCCGTCAGAAGCTCGTGCTTATCGATTTTGCTTGCGGTATGGGCATTATCGTCTGGGGTCTTGTTACCCAGGGCTGGTACATGAATGAGATTTCCGCCGTGTTCCTTGGCATGGGCTTGCTTGCCGGTATCCTGGGCGGTCTTGACCAGCAGACGATCGCAGAGGAGTTCGTTAAGGGTCTTGCCGACTTTGCGTACGCTGCCATCGTTATCGGTATCGCTCGCGGTATTCTGGTCATCGCCGAGGGCGGCATGATCATCGACACCATCCTCCAGGCGCTCGCTACTGCGCTTGCCGGTGCACCCGCCGCCGTCTACACCACGTTTATGTATATCGTCCTTGGCCTGCTCTCTTTGCTGGTTCCCTCGAGTTCTGGCCTGGCGGCGCTCACCATGCCCGTTATGGGCCCCCTGACCGAGCTCATGGGCCTCAATCCCGAGGCGGCCGTCACCGCGCTCCAGTTTGCCAACCAGACCATCAACACCATCAGCCCCGTGGCGGGCATGACGGTCGCCGGTCTTGCCGTGGCTAGGATTTCGTTTGGCCAATGGTGGAAGACCATTTGGAAGTTCTTCATTTTCATGGTCGTCTTTGGCCTGATCGTAACGGCAATCTCTGGCATGCTTCCGGTGTAGGTGGTTGTGATGTCTGATCGTTTGACGGTCCTGACGTCTAAGAGCGTCTTTACCGGTACGGGGGACCTGCCGTTTGAAGGTTTCGTAGCGGTCCGTGGCAATCGAATTGAGGCTGTTGGCACCAAGTGTGAGGTAGCTTCGTATTTGACCCAGGCGGACGAGGTAGTTGACCTGGGCGACCGCACTGTCATGCCTGGCCTGATCGATGTGCATACCTTCTATACAGGTTGGGCGCTGCGGACGTTGGGGTCTGATCTATCCGGCATCGCTGATGCCAAAGAGGCCGTGTCGCTCTTGCGTGCATGGAAAGAAGGTCATCCGGATTGCGCGGCGGCTTTTGGCCACAACCTACCCGAAACGTTGGCATCGGATGCCGAGAACGCAAATACAGCAGCTGTGTTTGACGAGTGTTTTGGCGATATCCCTGTCGTCTGCTTTACGCCGGGCGCGGAGACCTGCGTTCTCAATGCTGCCGCCAGTGCGCGATATGGCTTTACACCCCAGGCGTGCTATGCCGAGAAGATCTGGCGCATGATGAGCGATTTCCTCGCGCTGCCCGAGGTGCGTGCCGGGTATTCGGACTACATGAGCATGCTTAACGAGCGCGGCGTTACCGCCATCAAGGAAATGGCGTTTGATGACTACTACGGCTTTGCCGACGAAATGGCTCGCCGTGAGGAATCTGGTGAGCTGACGGTTCGCGTCTCTATGATGTCGCAGCCGGTGGGCGCCGGTGCAAATCTGGCATATGCCCGCGAGGCGCGAGAGCGCTTCCGGGGACCGTTCGTTCGTTTTTCTGGCTTCAACCGTATGACCGATCGCGGCGTATGGGTGGGGCTTGCCGAGATGATTGACCCCTATGAGGACACGGCCGATGCGGGCGCTGCCGGCAAGACGGTCGTCGAGGAGCCAGAGTGGGATCTGATTGAGAACGAGCTGCGTGCAATTGATGCTGAGGGCTTCCGATACTCCTTGCATTGCCAGGGCGATGGCGCCGTTCGCCGCACCGTGGCGCTCTATGCCTCGCTGCCTCGAGACGAGCATGGACGGATGCTTCGCCGCCATGCGATTACCGATCTCGAGAACTCTGACCCGACCGATCTTGTCGAGTTTGGCAAGTTAGGTGGAATTTGCGAGGTCTATCCGCAGATTCTGACGCTGGACCGGCGCGAGGATTGCCTGTCGATGATGCGTCGACAAATTGGCGAGACGCGACTTTTGCACAGCTGGAATCGCCGCGGCATGGAAGATTCCGGATGCACAGTGTGCTGTGGAACGGATTTGCCACTGCTGATTCCGAGCCTGGGCGAGTCAATATACAGCGCGTGCGGTGGATTCTTCGCCGACGGACTGCCCGTGAATGAGGTCAACACGCTGACGCTTGTCGAGCTCTTGCGCGCTTGGACTGCCGGGGGCGCGTACGATCTGATGCGCGAAGATGAGCTGGGTACGCTTGAGGTTGGCAAGCTTGCCGATATCTGCGTGCTCGATCGGGATGTGTTCGACCTCGATTATCGCGACGCACGCGATCTTGCGGTTGATATGACGATGTCGGACGGACAAATCGTGTTCGATCGAAATAAGGAGGCATAAGATGTCTGAATCCAAACCGACGCTGCGTCGCGAGCAGATTGCGGGCATGAATATCCACTACATCATGTGGTCGCTCGATTACTTCCTTGATGTGCAGCAGCGCTTGGGCTTTGAGTCTATTGAGCTGTGGTGTGCAGAGCCGCATGTGACGCTCGACCATACGGGCTACTTTGAGGCTGAGGTCCTGGCGAAAAAGGCTGCAGACCGTGGGCTTAGGTATCGTACTCTGTGCCCCGAGAATGTTGTCTATCCTTGGCAGTACTGCGCACGCAAGCCGCTGCATGAACAGCGCAGCCTGGCGTACTTTAAACACGGCATTGAACTTGCCGAGGTACTTGGGTGTGACCGTATGTCCATCAACTCGGGCTGGGGCGACTGGGACGAGGACCGCGAGGAAGCCTGGAAGCGCAGCCGCGAGCACTTGTCCATTCTGGCGGAGTATGCCGGCGAGCACGGTCTGGTGCTTACGATGGAAAGCCTGCGTCCCGAGGAGAGCAACCTCGTGACGACGGTTTCCGATGCGAAGCGCATGATTGACGAGGTCGCGAGCCCGTACTTACAGCCCATGGTTGATACAACCGCGATGGGCGTCGCAGGCGAGACGCTCGAGGACTGGTTTGCCGCCTTTGGCGATGGGGCAATTCACGAGATGCACTTTATCGACGGTGACCCGTATGGCCATCTGGTGTGGGGCGATGGCAAGCACGATATGGACGCCTTCGTCGCCACGCTCAACGCCCATGGTTTCGACGGCATGCTGGGCCAGGAAATCACGGACGGTCGTTACTACGATGACCCGGCGGCCGCAGATGCCAAGAACATGGCCGCATTCGAGAAATATCTGATTGACTAAAACAACCATCGGCCACGCAACCAACGTCATTGATTGCGGGCCAAACAAGAAAGGAACTGGATATGAACGCACACGATCTGATTAAAGAGGCAATTGCCGAGAAGGGCAAGTTCGACAGCGTCTACTGGATTGCTTGCGGTGGCTCCATGATCGATTTGATCCCGGCTCATGAGCTTCTGCAGCGCGAGGCTACCACCTTCACTTCGTATATCTATACCGCGCGTGAATTCGACATTATGCGTCCGCGTCGTCTGGGCGAGAAGTCCCTGGTCATCGCTTGCAGCCACAGCGGCAATACCCCCGAGGTCGTCGAGGGCTGCGAGATTGCCCTTGCTGCCGGCGCTACGGTGATCGCCCAGACCGACAACGCTGGATCCAAGATTGACTCCGGCAAGTGGACCACGTGGGTCTACCCATGGGGCGAGGGCGTGCCGCAGGCCGAGGTCCCCGCTGGCATTTCGCTGTCGCTTGCGGCAGAGCTGCTCGATCAGCAGGAGGGCTACGCCGATCTTGCCGATATGTATGCCGGTATCGCCGAGATGGATAAGATTCTTCCCCCGGCACGCGAGAAGGTAAATGCCGAGCTGGGCGATCGCTTTGCCAAGCTTTGCCAGGAGCACGAGTTCTTCTATATTCTGGGCAGCGGTCCCAACTTTAGCCAGACCTACGGTTTCGCTATCTGCTCTCTTATGGAGATGCAGTGGCAGCACTGCAGCTACATTCACTCTGCCGAGTACTTCCATGGCCCCTTCGAGGCTACTCAGGATGGCGTTTTTTACTTCCTGCAGATGGGCTCCAGCGAGTGCCGTGCTATGGACGAGCGCGCCCTGGCGTTCCTTAAGACGCATACCGATACGCTGATGGTGCTCGATGCCAAGGAGTACGGTATGGAAGCCGTGCCGGCGAGCGTCCGTGCTTATCTGGACCCGGTGCTGTTCTACGCCATGAACTGCGAGCTGCGTGCCGCACGCGGCAAGGTGTTTGATCACGATCCCGATTTCCGTCGCTACATGGGCGTCGTCGAGTACTAGAAGGATAAATACCATGGCATTTAACGTTAACGCGCTCGGATTTGGCGACAACGTCGTCGATCGCTACGAGCATATCCACACCATGTATCCTGGCGGCAACGCGGTGAACTTCGCCGTTTATGCCAAGAAATGCGGTGCCGCACGCTCCGCATACATGGGCATTTTTGGCAATGACGCCGCTGCCGAGCATGTCATTGCAAGCCTCGAGGATGAGGGTATCGAGCTTGACAAGTGTGAGCAGATGATTGGCGAGAACGGAGCGGCTCGCGTGACCGTCGTTGACGGTGACCGTGTCTTCCTTGGCTCCAACGAGGGCGGTATCCGTGGCGATGCGCGCTATGTCCTCGATCGCTTTGACCTTTCGTACATGAAGCAGTTCGATGTGGTTCATTCGGGCAACTATTGCTTTACCGAGCGCGAGCTGCCCAAGCTGAAGGCTGCGGGCGTCACGGTCTCTTTTGACTTTTCGGACGACTCCACCGACGAGTACTACGAGCAGATTGCACCCTACGTCGATTTTGCCTTCTTTAGTGCGGCGGATGCCGCGAGTGAGGACGAGATTCGCGAGCGTCTGGCATGGGTGAAGGGCCTGGGTCCGCGTTTTGTGTCGGCTACGGCGGGTGCCGAGGGCTGCATTGCTTACGACGGCGAGCGTTATTACCGCCAGCTGGCTAAACCGGTAACGGACATGAAGGACACCATGGGAGCGGGCGACTCGTTCCTCACTTCGTTTTTGATGTGCTATCTCGATTCCGCCAAGCGTGGTGAGGATGGCGCCGAGGCCATCGAGCGCGCGCTCGACTTTGCTGCCGGGTTTGCCTCGACCGTGTGCGGCATGGAAGGTTCTTGGGGCCACGGAGCACCAATCGTCGAATAGCTTAAGAAAGCGTACGGCGGTCTGGCTATGAGGCTTTGGACAGCCGATGCAAAACAATAAGCGAAACGCGAAAAGGGGGCTCGCCATGTGGTGGGTCCCCTTTTGAACATTGGAGAAGACCATGGGTATTAAAGCGTGCGCAGCTGGTTTTTGCTGTGCGGACGTCTATCAAAACATCGGCGTGTTCTATCCGACTGGTAATGGCATTGACTGGGGTATCCATCTTGCACGAATGGGCGTTTCGGTATCCGCCGTGTCGGTTGTCGGCAAGGACGAGTACGGAGACAAGATGAGGGAGGCGCTGGCCGCTGAGGGGTTCGATATCTCACATCTGCGGGTGGAGGATGGCGACACCTCGGTGATGCTCATGGCGTTGAAAGACGGCGTCGATCGCGTACATCTCGAGGCAATCGATGGCGTAATGGAGGCATATCGACCGAATGAAGATGACCGGGCGTTTATCCTAGAACATGACATCATTCACACCGACCTGTTTGGCAATTGTTTGGACCTCCTGCCCGAATGGCATGATGCGGGCAAGACGGTGGTTATGGACTTCTCGGTGTTCAGCCAGGATCCCGAATATGCCTGCGAGAACCATTTTCCCTACGTTGACTATGCGTTCATGTCGTTTGAAGAGGACACTCCGGAGCTGCGTGATTGGGTACGTCACGTACAGGAGCTGGGACCGCGGGTGGCAGTTGCCACGCTTGGTGAGAAGGGAAGCATTGCCTATGACGGTGAGCGCTTCTATGAGTGCGGGATCGTGCCGGCGGAGAAGGTCGTTAACACCGTGGGTGCCGGCGACTCGTATATTGCCGGGTTTACCAAGGGCGTGATCGATGGCCTTGATATTCCGGCGTGTATGAAGGCGGGCGCTGAACTGTCGTCCCGAGTGATTGGTTCGTTTGAGCCGTACTAGGGCCAAATGCCTGGAAAGGAGTACGAAATGGTTATCGACATGTTGGTCCATCCTATGCTCTATGGCGAGATCTGTACGCCGGGTGATGAGCCTGATGGATTCGGTTTTTGGTCACGAGAATTTGGTATGGGGCATATGGGCCCCATGGATTGGGATGAGCTTCAAGTCGAGATGGACGTCTGCGACGTGCGGAAGAGCGTGCTCATGCCGCTCGATGTAACCACGGCATGCGGAGGACACTTTGGCACCAATGACCAGATTGCCATGCTGGTTGCCGCGCACCCCGATCGTCTGTGGGGATTTGCGAGCGTAGATCCCCAGGTGAGCGGTGCCGCAGACGAATTGGAGCGCGCCTTTACCGAGTTGGGGGCAAAGGGGCTTTGCCTGCATCCGGCAAAGCAGGGTTTTGCCCCCGATGATGCTGTGGCCGAGCCGCTTTACGAGCTGTGCGAGCGCTATAACAAGCCGGTGGTTTTCCATGCCGGTATGTCTTGGGAGCCGGGCGCAGAGCTCTCGCGCAGTAACCCGCTTGCATTTGAGCACACAATCGCAACGCATCCAAATGTGCGCTTTAGTTTGACCCACTTTGGCTGGCCCTGGGTGCGCGAGACCGTGGCGATGCTGCTCAAGTATCCCAACTGCTACACGGACACCTCTATCACTTACATCGATTCGCCCGAGGAGATGATGCAGCGCCTTTTCACGGTCGATATGGGGCCGCTGTGGTATGAGCGCGCGCTATCGCATCAAGTGATGTTCGCCAGCAATACGCCGCGTTTCCGTGCATTCAAACTCAAGCGGGCGCTCGATACCGTGCTCATGCGCGATGATGCGCGAGAAAGGCTCTACTGGGGTAATGCCCTGCGTTTTCTTGAAGGGGATGAGTAAACATGGTGACGCTCGAGACATTGAGCTATCTATCGACTGCTCCGGACCAGTTCATCGATATTACCGAAGATGTGCACGCTGCCATCGAACGCAGCTCGGTGACCAATGGCTTGGCAGCGATTATTTTGTCGCATACGACCTGTGGAATCGTGGTAAACGAGGGGCTGCCCTGCGTGGAGACGGATCTTATGGAGACGCTTGATCGCATCGCCCCACTCGATGCCCCCTATGCGCATGCACACTTCCTGCCGAGCTATGGAGCCACTGGTAACAACTCCTGTGGGCATATCAAGAGCATGATTTGTGGAAACAGTTGCTTCTTTCCCGTCCAAGATGGCCACATCGTGTGCGGAGGTGCCCAGAACATCTATCTTGCGGAGTTTGACGGTCCGCAGAAGCGAAAAGTGTACGTCGAGGTGCTGGGGGAGTAACGTCCCTGCAATGACCCTAAGAAGGAGCACGTTATGTCGTTTCTAACCTCGATGTTCAAGACCGAAAAGCCGGTTATTGGAATGCTGCACCTGCGTCCTCTGCCGGGCGATCCACTGTATTACCCGGGCGGAAGCGTGTCGCAGGTCGTGGAAGCCGCCAAGCGCGATCTCGAGGCGTTGCAGCAGGGCGGTGTCGATGGCATTTTGATTACCAATGAGCTCTCGATGCCCTATGAGCAGCATGTTTCTCCCTCAACCCTTGCATCGATGGGCTATGTAATCGGGGCTCTATCCCATGATTTGTCGACTCCTTGGGGAGCTGAAGCTATTTACGATGGTGATGCCACAATCGAGCTGTGCGCTGCCGTCGACGCGCAGTTCACGCGTTGCAATTTTTGCGGTGCCTGGGCCGGTGATCTCGGGCTGATTAACCGAGATTTCGCTCACACCATGCGTCGCAAGGCGGCGCTGCGCCTGGACGACCTCAAGCTTTTTCACTTCATCACGAGCGAGGGGGAGGTTTATCTCAACGACCGCACGACTGCGGACATTGCCGATTCACTTCTCTTTAATTGCCTACCGGATGCGATGGTCATCGGCGGTTCGGCTGCCGGTCGTGGCGCTTCGGGCGAGCTTGCCGATGAGGTCCGTGAGCGTGTTGGCGAAGTGCCCGTGGTATGTGGCACCGGTTGTCGCGAAAATACCGTGGCTGACGTATTTGCTCACTACGATGGCGCGTTTGTCGGCACCTGCTTAAAGCGCGACGGAAAGCTGGATGCCCCGGTTGATGTTGAGCGGGTGGCTCGTTTTATGGCTGCCGCTCGTACGGCGCGAGGGGAGTAGGCACCTATGGCGCTCTATCTGGGTATTGATATTGGGACAAGCGCCTCTAAAGGCGTTTTAATCGATGATCGATGCAACATCGTTTGCCAAGCCTCTTGTGGACATGAGACGGACAACCCGTGTGACGGATGGTACCAGCATGATGCCGAGGCCGTTTGGTGGGGCGATTTTTGCCGCTTGTCGCGCGAGCTGGTGGCGCGATCGGGGGTTAACGCGGCACAGATCGGATGCGTGGGCCTTTCCGCATTGGGCTGCGACTGTGTGCCGGTCGATACCGAGTGCAACGCGCTGGCGCCCGCGATTTTGTATGGAGTCGATGCACGTTCGAAACCGCAGATTGACGAGCTTCTTTCCGAATATGGGTCAGATCGCGCACGCGAGCTTTTCGGGCACGATCCCTGTTCGTCAGATATTGCTCCCAAGATCTTGTGGTTTAAGGAGAATATGCCCGAGGTGCACGAACGTGCCGCGAAGTTCCTGACGGCGTCATCGTTTCTGTGCGCAAAGTTGACGGGGCGTTTTACGGTGGACCGTTATTTGGCGGAGGATTTTCTTCCCCTATACGACAGCTTCACTTGGAAGGTTGATGCTCGGGAATGTGCTCGTTTCTGCCGGCCTGACCAGATGGCGGAGGTAATGTCGGCTACCGATATTGCCGGGGTGATTACTCAGCGTGCGGCTGAGGCGACGGGGCTCGCGGCAGGGACACCTGTCTTGGTGGGAACGGGCGACTCTGGTGCCGAGGCCATTTCGACGGGTGTATTTCGTCCCGGCGATATGATGGTTCAGTTGGGGAGTACGGCGTATTTCATCTATCTAGCTGATCATATGGTCGATGATGCCCGCCTGTGGCCAGGGACGTTTATCATTCCCGGAACTTACGGGATCTGCGCGGGGACCAATACGGCGGGTGCGCTCACATCGTGGCTGCGCCAAGAGCTGTATCGCGACGCCGTGGAGGCCGAGGGCCACGGTGGCCCCGATGCATATTCGGTTATGGCGCATGATGCCGCCGGTGTGGCGCCGGGTGCCGATGGGCTCCTGTGTCTGCCGTACTTTGCGGGGGAGCGCACTCCGCTCAACGATCCCGAGGCGCGTGGCGTCTTCTTTGGCCTGACCGGAAGGCATACGCGAGCCCATATGGTTCGTGCCGCCTTGGAAGGCGTCGCGTATACCGTTGCATCCCATGTCGACATTATCGAGCGAGAACATGGACTGCCAATTGGGCGCATTATGCTTGTCGGAGGTGGAACCAAGAATCCAGTTTGGATGCAGGCTATCGCCGACGTATGTGGGCGCGAGGTCTCGGTTGCCAAGGTTACGGTGGGCGCATGCTTCGGTGATGCCATCATGGCAGCTCTCGCAGGTGGCGCCTATGCATCATGGGATGAGCTCGCCCAAGTCCTTGGCGTTGCGCAAACAATCGTGCCTGATATGACTGCCCACGAGTTATATGCGTCGCGCCGTCATATCTTTGACGAATTGTATGCACGCAACCGTGATCTCATGCACGAATTGGTGTAATGCTGCCGAATTGTACCGCCTTCCAATAGGGACCGCGTTGTGTGATTCGCATGCCCCTTGGCATTTTTGCCACAGGGGTTAGCGAAGGTCAAAAACAGAGTGCGCATTTGCTAAAACTGCCGACTCGATGCGCTTTGCGTCACAGTTTTTGAGTGAGGCGATGCGCATCGAGGTCCTTGCGAGCGATCTGATGAGCGACTGCGCGCTTGTTTCTGTGTTTGGTTCGGCTGGCGCATCGGTCTCGAGCAGTAGACGGTCGAGTGGAATCTGCCGGGCATATTCGCGACCGCGCTTGGTGGCGAGCATACGCTCGTTCACGGAAAAATAGCAGTTTGCGTTTCGCGCGCGGGCGAGTTCGTTCGAAGTGCCGCTAAACCAGTGGAAGATGATAGCGGGGGAGTCGGGGTTTGGGATGAGTAGTCCATGCGATTCGAGGACGTCCAGTACGGCTCCTGCCGAACGAACGGCGTGAATTGATATCACGCGCCCGGTAAGAGGATGCTGCACGAGTGCATCGCAGAGCCGGTTAAGTGCCTGTATTTGTAGCGGCTCACTTCCAGCAAAGCGCGCGGAAAAGTCGAGCCCGACTTCGCCGATGTAGCGCTCTTGGGCAGCAACTTCGCAAAGCAGATTGACTTCGGCGGGACCGCAGCGGCCGTCGGCGAGCCACCAGGGATGGAGGCCGATGCCCTTGATGACGGTAGGAAGGCGACGGGTTCGCCCGTGTGCGCTAGCGAAGTCGCGTGGATCGACGCCGCAATCAAATAGACCCAAGCCCAGCGCCGTTGCCTCATCGGCAACACTGCCATCTTGATTCAACGGCGTCCGGGTGAGCCATTAAATCAAGATGGCAGTGTGCATCAAATAACCGGGGCTCCATCTCGGCGCGCTCCGCTAGTCTAGGCGCTGGCCATCGGCACGCACGTGCTCGGTGCCGCGGCCACTGATCTGGCGGATAACCTCGCCGGCGATCATCTGGCCCATGATGGGCGGCATAAAGCTGGCGGTTCCGAGCTCGGTACGCTCGTGGATGTTGGAAGGGTCGCGGGGCTGTGTCTTAACCGATTCCTCGCAGCTAAACAGTACATGTAGGCTCTTGATTCCGCGCTTCTTACATTCTTTGCGCATAATGCGGCTCATGGGGTCACGTACCGTATCGAAGATGTCGGCAAAGCGGAGGCACTCGGGATGGAGCTTGTTGGCCCCGCCCATGGAGCTAACCAAACGAATGTCGTGGTCCTGAGCATATTTGGCAATGGTGAGCTTGGCCGAGATGGTGTCGATGGCGTCGACGACGTAGTCGAGCTTGCCGTCCGTCTGCTCCAAAACGCTCGCGAAGAACTCGTCGATGTTGTCGCTCAGCAGGTATTCGGTGCGTTTGATAACGGTGGCGGCGGGATTGATATCGCGGATCATGGCATCCATCACGTCCACTTTGCGCTTGCCGACGGTGCTGTGAAAGGCGATGGCCTGGCGATTGATATTGCTGGGCGCGATGATGTCCTTGTCCAGAATGACGAAATGACCGATGCCGCCGCGGGCGAGTGCCTCGCAGCAGTTGGAGCCCACGCCTCCGCAGCCGAGCACCAGCACCGCGGCGGCGGCGAGTTTGTCGAGCGCCTCGCGGCCCATGATGATTTCGAGCTTGGTATCGCGCGTCTCGACGAGAGCGGCAGCGGTTTCGGCCATAGACATCCTCCGATTGGGAAGCGAATCGTGTTTTAGCTATCGTCATTATAGGTAATCGCCCATAGGTTGCGATGGCGTTTGCTTTGATGTGGATTGAAGCATTGCGATTAGATAGTTAGACAAACA
>CAJJZM010000021.1:0-23120 GCA_905197595.1 uncultured Collinsella sp. | reverse complement strand
TGTTTCCAGCGACTCCCCTTCAGTTGTCTGTCCCACGGACTTACTGTTCGCTCTTCGCGAGTGCCTGATCGATCAGTTTGTTGAGCGCCTCGCGCTGCTCAGCGGAGTTGATGCCGCCCATGATCGGCTCTCCCACAATGTTACCGTTCTGGTCGATCACGTAGGTGGTCGGGAACGAGTACAGGTTGGAGGTGAACTTTCCGGCCTCGCTGTCCGACTTAAACCAGATGTTCTTATACGTCACGCCCTTCTTGGAAAGCACGTCCTTGGCATCGGCCACCGCGTCTTTGTTGCCATCGAGCGTAAAGGAATTAACGCCCACGACCTGGCCGCCCTTCTCGGCAAGCTCCTTGTTGAGCTTCTCCAGATCGCCCAGCTCTCCCACGCACGGCTTGCAGGTGGTAAACCAGAAGTTCATGACGGTGACCTTGTTCTTGGAGAACAGCTCGTCGCTGTTTACATCGTTGCCGTCCAAGTCCTTGCCCTTAAAGCTGGGGAACTTCGTCTCCCCGCTCTCGCCGTTGGTCATGCCTGCGGTCGAGGCATCAACGCTCTCCCCCTCGCCGGGCGTGCTGCCGCATCCGGGGAACTCCTTCTCCAGCGCCATGAGCTTGTCCTCGATCTCCTTGACCTGCTGCGCGCCGGCCTTAAGCGTCTTAAGCTCGTCAGCCGCAAACTGATCCTTGGCGCCCTCGATGGTATCGAGCAAGAAGTCACCGTAGTTCTTGCCGTCCTCAATCATGGGAGTGTCTTTGTTGGCCGCAAGGAACACCTTTTCCCATAGGGCGTTATCGCTCGCAAAGATCTCGTTTTCCTTTTGCAGCAGCTGCTGGTACAGCTTGGCCGCCTCCTCGGCGCTCGACGGCTTTTGTGCCACAAGCTCGGCAATCTGCGCATCGCCGCTCGTGGCATCCTTCGCGTCGCCCTTGGGGGCAGAGCACGCCGCGAGAGTCAGCGCCAGCACGGGCAGCATCAACAGAGCCGCAATTTTTGACAGTTTCATGGTTCCTCCGTTTATATCGAAACTTATATAGGTACCTATTTGTTTTCGCAGGCTTGCGTGGACTGCGCGCCCGTCACACCCAGCCCGTAGCGAAAGCTAATAGCATCGACGGGGCACGCGCCCACGCATTTGCCGCAACGAATGCACTCGGCATGGTCGGGCGTACGCGTAACGTCCACGTCCATCTGGCACACCTTGGCGCACTTGCCGCACGAGACGCATTTGCACTGGTCAACCTGGATCCCCAGCAACGACACCTTGTTCATGAGTGCATAAAATGCGCCGAGGGGGCAAATCCATTTACAGAAGGGGCGGTAGAACAGCACGCTCAGCACCGCAACCACAATGAGGATCGCGAGCTTCCAGGTAAAGAGCTTTCCCAGCGCAGAGCGGATTCCCATGTTCATGATGGACAGCGGAATCGCGCCCTCGAGCACGCCCTGCGGACAGATGTACTTGCAAAAGAACGGGTCGCCCATACCCACATCGTTAACCACCAAGACGGGCAGCAGCACCACGGCAAACAGCAGCACGGCATACTTGATGTACGTGAGCGGCTTGAGCTTTTTCGTGGAGAGCTTTTTGCTGGGAATCTTATGCAAAAGCTCTTGTAGCCATCCAAACGGGCACAAAAAGCCGCATACAAAACGTCCCAGCAGCACGCCGATCAGAATGAGCGTTCCGGTGACGTAATACGAAAAGCTAAACTTAGACGAGCCCACCACCGACTGAAACGACCCGATGGGGCACGCACCCGAGGCCGCCGGACACGAGTAGCAGTTGAGGCCCGGCACGCAGACGGCTTTGCCCGTTCCCTGGTAGATGCCGCCCTTGGCAAAGTTAGGCAGGTGAATATTGGTCGCAAGCGTCGCCGCCGCCTGAATCAATCCACGAAATCGCGCTAAAAGATGCGATGCAGTGTTTTTTCTTTTATCCAATTCCGATACACTCCAAGCACAGCCTGATTGCCTTGGCTAGCACGGCATCTGCCTCGCCGCGCATAATTCCAAAGCCAACCATGGCTACCCCAACGATCAGCAAAGCCACCTGCGCCACAGGCTTAATCGCTTTGAACAATCTGACCACTCCTTTCGTTTCGCGACCCATTGGACCATACCGACTATAAAATCCGTGTTAAGCGTGAATGACTATGCAAGGAGAACGTTATGCGCATCTTGGTCGTCGAGGACGAGCGGGCGCTGTGCGATGCGATCGCACGCAGCCTGCGCAACTTGGCCTATAGCGTCGACTGCTGCTGCGACGGGCAGCAGGCCCTCGATCTGCTCGATATCGAGACCTTCGATCTTGTCGTGCTCGACCTTAATCTCCCCCACGTCGACGGCATGACCGTACTCAGGCAGCTCAGAATTACCGATTGTGAGACCAAGGTGCTCGTGCTGTCGGCACGCGGCGAGGTCTCCGACAAGGTAGCGGGGCTCGATGCGGGCGCCAACGACTACCTCACCAAGCCGTTCCACCTTGACGAGCTGGCGGCACGTATCCGCAGCCTCACGCTCAGGCGCTTTACGCAAAGCGATGTTGTCCTGACCTGCGGATCGCTGAGCTTTGACACCAAGGCGCGCGTCGCCTCCGTGGGCGGCGAGACCCTATGCCTCACGCGCAAGGAGACCGGCATCTTGGAATACCTGATGCTTAACCAGGGGCGGCCGGTGAGCCAGGAAGAGCTTATCGAGCATGTATGGGACAGCAGCGTCAACAGCTTTAGCAACGCGACCCGCGTGCACATCTCGTCGCTGCGCAAAAAGCTGCGCGGCGCGTTGGGGCACGACCCCATCCGCAACCGAATCGGCGAAGGCTACGTTATGGAGGACGGCAAATGAAGCGGCTGTCGCTGCAGTGGCGCATCACGTTGATGACGGCACTGCTGATATGTTCAACCTGCGTACTTATGAATTGCCTGGTTGGCTACTCCGGCATGCGCTACATGGACTCGATCGGCAATGAACTATCGGCGCACAGCAAGGTGGAGGCGGCCTCGCCCAGCTCATTTGACCCGACAAACAAAGAGCTCGACGACGCGCTGACCATCGTCGTGAACGACGCCCAAGAATCGTTTGGCGCGACGAGCTGGTATATAACTGCGGCGGTGACGCTGCTCGGCGGCGTGCTGGCCTACTTTGTAAGCGGACATGCGCTGCGGCCGTTGCGCTTCTTTGCGACGCAAGTCGAGAGCGTGCGGCCCGACAACCTCGCCGACACAAAAATCAGCGAGGACGTGCCCTCTGAACTCAGGCGCTGCAGCGCGTCGTTTAACGACATGATTGCCCGCCTTGACGAGGGATTTTCCGCACAAAGACAGTTTACGGGCAATGCGGCGCACGAGCTGCGCACGCCACTTGCGCTCATGCAGGCCCAGGTCGAGCTGTTTTGCGCCGAGCACCCCGACGTCGACGCCGATACAGCGAGCCTGCTCGGGCTGCTGCAGGAGCAGACCGAGCGAATGACGCACATGACAAAGACCCTGCTCGAGATGAGCGAGCTGCGCAGTGTCCCTTGCAACGATGTGATTGACCTAGCGCCGATGATCGAAGAAGTGCTCACGGACCTGGCGCCCCTTGCCGAGCAAAAAGACATCACGCTTACAAGTGAGGGCGACGCGCAAATGATCGGCAGCGACACGCTAATCTATCGGTTGCTGTTCAACTTGACCGAAAACGCCATACGCTATAGCGCGCCCAACTCGACCGTGCAAATCAACGCCTGCGCCGAAGGCGACCGCGTGCTGCTACGCGTGCGCGACCAGGGGCCGGGCATTCCCGAGCAATACCAGACGAGCATCTTTCAGCCCTTCTTTCGCGTCGACAAATCGCGCAGCAGGGCATACGGCGGCGTGGGGCTGGGGCTTGCGCTGGTCTGGGAGATTGCCGCGCTCCACGGCGGCTCCATCGAGGTCGAAGAGAGCTCGGAGCGCGGAACGACCATGCTCGTGACTCTTCCCGCTCGCGCACTCGGCTCATTAAAATAACGAACGGGATGGCACGTGGCGTACCATCCCGCACATAATATCGAGGATGTGACAAAGGGACTGTCCCTTTGTCACATCTGCTAGTTCTCGTCGCCTACCAGCTGAGTTAGCTTACTCCCACTCGACCGTGCCAACGGGCTTCGGCGTGAGGTCGTAGCAAACGCGGCAAATACCGGGGACCTCGGCGGTCACGCGAGCGGTAATGCGCTTGAGCAGCGCCCAGTCGAGCTCAGGCACCTCGGCGGTCATGACGTCGACGGTGTTGATGCAGCGAATAATGCAGGGCCAGTCGTAGGCGCGCTTGCCCTCGCGCACACCGGTAGCGCGGAAATCGGGCACTACGGCAAAGTACTGCCAGATGGTCAGGCCGGCCTTGTCGATCTCTTCGCGCACGATGGCATCGGCCTCGCGCAGCGCCTCGAGACGGTCACGGGTGATGGCGCCAAGGCAGCGGACGCCCAGGCCAGGACCGGGGAACGGCTGACGCTCAACCATGTTCTCGGGCAGGCCGAGCTCGCGGCCCACGACGCGCACCTCGTCCTTGTACAGCAGCTTAACGGGCTCGCAGAGCTCAAACTGCAGATCCTCGGGCAGGCCGCCCACGTTGTGGTGAGCCTTCACGCCATCCTGGGACTCCAGGATGTCGGGATAGATGGTGCCCTGGGCGAGGAAGCTGACCTCGTCGCCCACCTTTCGGGCCTCTTCCTCGAACACGCGGATAAACTCGGCGCCGATAATCTTGCGCTTGGTCTCGGGCTCGTCGACGTCGACGAGCTTATCCAGGAAGCGATCAGTAGCGTCGACATAGACCAGGTTCGCATCCATCTGGTTCTTGAAGACGTCGACGACCTGCTCGCTCTCGCCCTTGCGCATCAGGCCGTGGTTCACGTGCACGCAGATGAGCTGCTTGCCGATAGCTTTGATGAGCAGGGCCGCAACTACAGAACTGTCGACGCCGCCGGAAAGAGCCAGCAGGACCTTCTTGTCGCCAATCTGCTCGCGGATTGCAGCAACCTGCTCATCGATGAACACCTGGGCAAGTTCGGGAGTGGTGATACGCACCATGTCGTCGGGGCGCTTGTTGGGATCCATGCAAAGCTCCTTTTCGGTTCGATGGGAATGCGCTACACGTATGCAAACGCACCGTCATATGACCTCATTATATGCAGAGCGAGGTTCGTTTCCCATCGCTGCGACGGAGCTTTTTGTAGGGGTGGCAATTTTTCCTAATGTCGAGGTCAGCTAGGCTTCGGTAGTCACCTTGGGAGCATCGCCAATAGACTCTTCCTTTATACGTTCGGCATAATCGTAGGCGATAACCACAAATTCCAGTCCCGATCAACAGGGGTACAATTGCTGCTAATGTTGCCAGCTGTTGGGAGATGGAAGATGGACTGCGATGGCTACCCGCGCATTCCCATGCCGTTGATGTGCACTGCCTTTGTGCCGGGGCAGATTGACGCTGCGGTTGCAGGCATTTCCGACCCCGATTCACGCACCATCGCCACGGCAGAAGCGCTGTACTTTCGCGGACAGGCCACACTCGCCGCCGAGACAGCACGCCCCTATCTTGACGCCACCGACCCCGCGCTGCGCTATTCCGCATGCCTTATCTGCGGATATGCCAGTCTGTCGCTCAACCGTATCACCGATGCCCGTCGTTGCCTTGCGGGCATCCTCGATACGCCAACTGACGAGGAATCGTCTGCCGTCCACGCCACGCATATCCTGTTCGCCTCCGCCGCGAGCGTCCTGTTGCACTTGCCTTCCCCGTATTCTGCCGAAGAGTTTTATCCACTTGCGGCGCATCTGCCCGAAGGCCTGCGCCTGTTCGCCAGCTACGTGATGGCGCACGCGTTGTATCTGCGCGGCGAATACGGCCGCAGCCTGGGCATGGCGGAAAACGCCCTGATTATGAAACAGGGAAGCTACCCCATCTCGGAGCTATTCCTGCACTTGTCGGCCTCGATGGCCTGTATGAGTCTCAAAGACGTCGACGCCGCAAAAGCGCACTTTGGCGCCGCTTGGGACATTGCACGCCCCGACGGCCTTATCGAGCTCATCGGCGAACACCATGGCCTTTTGCAGGGACTCATCGAGGCATGCCTAAAATCGCAATACCCTGACGATTTCGCTCGCATCATCGAGATCACGTATCGATTCAGCTACGGCTGGCGGCGCATCCACAACCCCGATTCGGGCGAGGACGTGGCCGACGATCTAACGACCACGGAGTTCACCATGGCCATGCTCGCCTGCCGTGGGTGGACCAACGCCGAAATCGCACGCCATATGGGCGTGTCGCCGGGCACTGTTAAAAACCGCCTATCCGGCGTATATGCAAAGCTTGGCATCGGCACGCGCGCCGAGCTGGTCGCGCATATGCTGCGTTAGCGACCGGGCTGCCAAGCGCATCGAACGCGTTCCGGAACCCGGCACTTCGCTCGCCTAAATTGGACATTTTGGCCCTTGAACGGCACTACCGCCACGGGGCGCCATCTCGCAAAATTGGATTATTTCCACCGATATTTGCGGGATGGGAGCCAAAAATGCTTGATCGCCGTTCGTTACTTGTTGCCGGAGCGTCCTCGCTAGCGAGCATCATGTTGCCTCGCGTGCCGGGAAGCAAAAATGCCTTCCTGCTGCCGTTCGCGCCCACCGAAGCCTATGCCGACGAAAAAGACCCCTTCAGGGTGCTCGTTCTCTCGCGCACCATGTTTGGTGTGGTCGTGGTCGACGTCGCCAACAAGAATATGCCCGTCAAGGGAGCGCAGGTCACGCTCGCGTCGCGTTATGCCGCGGGCAAGCAGCTCTCCGCCACTACCGATGACGAAGGCACGGCCATCTTTGAGGTCGCGCCGCTTTCGGAAGGCTACGTGGACGAGGCGACGCTTCTCGACGCGTACGAATTTAACGGCGGCATCTCCATTAGCATGGCGGGATACCGTGATGTCGAGATTCCCCTTGCTCGCATTCTGGGCGGCACCGCCATAACCGCGCCCACACGTCCGTTTTCCGACGGCGAGCCGTACTTCCGCCAGCTCACGTTTGACGAATGGGACATCCAGTACGCCGACGCCACGTTCATGGCATTGCCGAAGGACGATACGGCAAACGACCAGCCCAACACGCACGCTTTTACCGTGCAGGCCCATCTGCCGCAGGGCGGGCAGGCAACGTTACATATCAATAAAGTGACGCCTGCCGCGGGCAGCTCACCCGAAACCGTCACGCAGATTGGCCAAGTCAAGGCCAGCGCATCGGGCACGGATAATCTGGCAACGTTCACACTCGAAGATAAGTTCCTCGATGCGGCATCGGGCCTTCTGGAAGAAGGGTGCAAGCTGCGCTTTGTCCTCGACTATCAGGGCAAAACCTACACGCTCTCCTCCCCCATGGCCGTTGTCACCGCGCCGGCCGCAAAGGCGGAATCGGGCTCGACCACCATCATTCCCACCACCATGGACCAAGAGGTCACTCCGTTTGATTTCCCCGCATCGTTTCCCGGCATCGGTGGTAATAAGTTCACGTGTTGGATGCCCACATTTCCGATCCTCTTCGATTTCTCGTTTGCCGGGTACGTGCTGTTTGGCGGAGGATACAAACCAGCCAGCTATATGAACGATTCGGGCAGCCCTGATCCGGAATACTGGAAGAAATCGCCGCGCGAGTCGGGCGCCAAGCAGGCAAACCGCTATCTCGACGAGATGGAGGGGAAGTGGAATCAGTACAAGAGCATGAGCGCCGGTTCGGGCACCGATCCAAGGAACACCAAGCTCCTTCGCCACCATTGCACGCTGCTGTTCACGATGGATATCGCCACGCAGCTGTACGGCTCGCTCGCCTACGATTGGGTGGGCAAAACCTGGGGCAACAACAACGACCCCGCATACGGCAATATTAAGGCCCTCTTCCAGGTAAGAACCGACCTCAATTGGACTGAGCAGTTTACCCTAGGACCGGTACCGTTTTTCCTAAACGTCAACCCCTGGGTGCTGGCAAAACTGGCGCTCGCCGTGGGCGCCCACACGCACGGTAGCGGCGCGGCGTTTTTTAAAAACATTTCGCTCGATTGGTCAAACACGTCGGGCTCGTTCACCATCCAGATCGGGCTTGCCGTTACCTTTGGAGCCGGCGTTGCGGGCGTCGCCTCGTCTGCCGTGCGCGGCGCCGCATCCCTCACGCTGTTCATTGGGTACGAGAAGGCAGATGGACACCCGCTTCCGCGACTGCGCGTAGGTGCAGACGTCGATGTCGATGTGATACTCCAGTTCGTTATGTTCAAGTGGACCACCAAGGCTTGGTCGGGATCGTGGCCCACACTCGCCGATTCGTGGAATATGTCGGTGAACAACGGCGACCAGTATGTACTCCAGCGCTCTGAGCTGGCCTTGGGTGGAGATACGCCTTATACGCTGAACGCCTGCTTCGGCTCGGGCGGCAACGCCGAGGCAGGTGGTGTGCCGCAGTTTATCGCATCGGCCACCATCGTCACCAACGCCGAGCTGCTCGCACGCGCCGAGGTTAAGGCCACTGCCGTAAACGCCGCGCCTGTCGTGCGCGATTGGGATCAAGCGGTCACGCGCATTGAGCTCGAGACGAACGCGGAGAGCGACGACACGGGACAGGTCGAACATTTCGTCCACGCGCTGATGGAGAACGACGAAAATGCCGCGCCGATGTATGAGTACACTTACATCGGTCAGTCAACGAACGCCGTTGCGGACCCGAACGCCAATTCTGCCGGCGTGTCGGAGGACGAGCGTGGCGGCATAAAACCCTCGAGCGACAACGTGCTGTTTTCCGGCGTGCTCAGCGAAGCCCACATGAAGCTAACGATGATTGCCGGCGTAGAATGCCTGTTCCGTATCGCCTCGGTGCGCTACGGCGACAATGGCCGCTCGCGCCTGGTGGTGCACACAAAGGCAAACGGCACGTGGTCCGCTCCCACGCCCGTGGACTTTCCCCTTGGGTTTGGCGAGGGCGACGTGGAGCGCGACGGCATATTCGATTACGACTTCGACGTGGTGGAATATACAGACGGGAGGGAAAACCAGGACGCCTACGTGCTGCTGGTCTCGGGCGAGCGCCCCGCCGGCGACAACACCCTTTTCGATACGGCGAGCACAGCCGGCATACTGTCCGTTGTGCACCTGCGCATAAGCAACGACGGAGTTCGCGTGATATCGCACACGTCGTGGCGCAGCATCTCGCGCGGCCGCCTTCAGGAGGATGGCTACCATTGCCTGCAGTGCCCGCGCATCACGGTAGGCAAGACGCTGGTCGACGGACGCCTGTCGGGCGCCTACCTCCACCGCCGCGGAACCACCGCAGAGAAGGCGCTCGGCAGCGAGGCCGAGGTTGCGCTGGAATGCTTTACCCTGTGGTCGGATGATTTGGGCGACAGCCTGACGTTCCGTCAGGTCCTCCGCTTTTCGCAAGCACCGTCGAGCATCGAGCTGGGCGCGCCCGAAACTATCAACGGCAAAATGGTGGTGCCCGTTGCGTACGAGACCGCAGACGGTTGCGGCTGCGCATCGTACGCCGTGATCGGCCAGTCCATTGCGGGCTGGGGCGTTATGCCGCCGGACGCCGCGGTGCCCCGTGCGGTGCCATGGCCGCAGCACACGGGCTTTTTGGCAACCGTCAACGAGCAACTGCAGCATATTACTTGGACGCGAGGCGCATCGGCATTTGGAACGCAGCCCGTGGGTGCCGCAGGCTGTGGCCCGGCATCGTTTAGCGTAAGCAACAACGGCAGGTGCGTGCTCTATGTGGAGAACACCGATGGCAAGGTTGGACAAACCTACGACGAAGAAGGCAACCCGGTAGCAGTGATGGGCAAGCACTTCCGCATCTTCGCCAGCACCTTGGCACGCGATCTGTTCACGGAGCCGTTCGTGATGTGCGAGCTGGACCATCCCGTCGATCAGATAACGACTTTTTTGACGTCGGGAGGCATGCTCTCCGCGCTCGCCACGCACATTGTGAGCGCGGAGAAGAGCGAGGCAGAGCTGCACGGCATCGAAGTACCCTTGGTGGCATGTGCCACTCCGACGGGGGCGGTCGCCACCTCGGGCGCAGTGGTGCCCGGAGCAGCAGGCGAATCCTTCATGGTCACGGTGCGAAACGACGGCAACACCTTGCTGACCGCCGGCACGATCGATCTGTATCGAGAGGGCTTTAGCCAGCCGTTCTCCAGCGCATCCATCGGATTCGGAGTGAACGCACGTATGGCATCGATCTACGATCCAGAGCTTGCCGAGGACGCTTCGGCCAACGACATGGCACACGTGAAGTACGCACTCGAGACGCTGGGCGAACATTTTGCGACGCACCCGCTGGTAGCCGACAACGGCAATGCCGTGCTGGCACCGGGTTGCACGGCACAGTTCCGCATGAGCTTCGCCATCCCCGAGAGTTGGAGCGACGAAGTGGGCAAACGCGTCACGCTGTATGCGAAGGCGCGTAATCTGGTGGCGCTCGATCCCGTAACGCTCGAGGAGATCCGACCGGGCGCAAACTCGGCGCTGAGTGCCGTTCTGCACGAGCTTCATGTGCCCGACGCGGCATGCGAACGCTCAGAAGTGCAGGTCGGCGTATGCGACAGCGCGGATACGACAGGACTTCACGACGCCCCGATGACGGCAGACGGCGATGGTGGCTCGAGTGGCAGCGGTACTGACGAGGGCGGCGGCTCCGGCGGAAGCAGCTCCGGCAGCGGCAAGGACCACGACAATAACAAGCGCTCCGGAAAAGCGGGCGCACTTGCGGGCACGGGCGATGTCAACGCTCCCCTTACGGCAGCCGCTGCAGCACTCGCCGCGGCAGGCGCCGGCCTCGTCGCCTACAGCGCCCGCCGCACGGCGCTCGAAACCGACACCGCCAATGAGGTCAATTCGGATAGGCCTCGCTAGCTCCTACTTACTTTTGTGAGAGGCGCCGACTCGGCTAATCGAACATCAAAATGGGCTGGTTCTGGATACCCAGAGCCGGCCCATTGCGCATTAGATGTCGTCTGAGGAGTCGAGTTCTGCCTCGAGCTTGGCACGGCGTCTTTTCGCCGTGAAAAACGTTGCACACAGGAAAGCAAACGTGGCCGCGAAAATCGTCGCACCGCAGAACACGCCCGTGGCCAGGTTCGCCAACCAAAAGACGCTTTCGAGCGGTACGATCTGCGCCTCAGCGACACAGCGCATTGCGGCAATAACAAGCGCGAACGCGGCGCCGCTAAGACCGCTGACAAGCAGGAAATATCCAACAGGAAGATGCTCGGTTTGCCCAAAACGATTGGTATCGACATAGCCCTTCCGCGTTTGCAGTCCTGCGCAAATCAACATCACGAGAACGAGCCACAAATACATGGCTGCCTCGAACGGCGCTGCAAAGCCATGCGGCATTTCACTGGCATCGCTGTGAACCCACGCAACCTGTCGAGCTATAAACTGGTAGAAAAAGATCATCAACATGCCAAACGAAAGCAGCACGAAACCAATCTTGTAGATCTTCGCGCTCTCAGCCTCCAGGCGTTCATCCTTTGGGCCGGCATATTCACGCCACTTTTGCACGAGTTTTAAATCTTCAAATTTCATAGCGAACTCCTAAAGAGCGTCAGGGTCGACGTCGGTTTCGTCTTCCCAAAATAAGTCGTTCAACGTAACCCGCAGCGCTCTGCAGATTGCCACGCACAAGTTGAGCGTGGGATTGTAGCCGCCCGCCTCGATCAGACCGATGGTTTGACGCGTAACGCCCACGGCTTTGGCCAAGTCGGCCTGCGAAAGGCCAGCCGCCGCGCGCGCCGCCTTCATGCGTAGGTTCTTTTTGCCCGGCATGGAGTTCCTTTCGTGGTATTGGACAGATATCCGTTGCAACATGACAGAAATATATTGCATCTAGTAATTGATGTCAACTATATCTGTCATTATGGAAATCATGTTCGTCATCGCCATGTGGACATAACAATTTCGATTCGCTATTCAAACTTACTCGGACAGAACCGACTCGGTTTTGTCCGAGTAAACGTGATTGATAGTCGATCGCTGTGCCCGCTCGTGCAATCAGCATCATTCGATTTTGTTTAGTAAAACTAGGTCCCTATTAAATAAAATTCGTTTGTATCCAAATTTGTTTAACAATGCCGCGTTACCACTAAACACTATACCCGTTAATCCGAACGATTGTTCGATGGATTTCGTGTTAGATGGAATCGTCCGAGGCCCGGGCTATGCTACCTTGACTATCTATATGACTAAAACGCAGCAAGGGAGCACCGAGAGAGCGAGTATGGCAAAAAACACCGCAAACTATGGTAACGACAGTATCCGCCAGCTCAAGGACGAGGAGCGCGTACGCCTGCGCCCCGCCGTCATCTTTGGCTCGGACGGACTCGACGGTTGCGCGCATGCCGCCTTCGAGATCCTGTCCAACGCCGTTGACGAGGCGCGCCAGGGCTACGGCAAGCTCATCACCCTTACCGCCTTTCGCGATGGCTCCATTCAGGTAGAGGACAATGGCCGCGGCTGCCCGCTCGACTGGAACCCTTCCGAGAAGCGCTTTAACTGGGAGCTCGTCTTTTGCGAGCTCTACGCCGGCGGCAAATACAACAACAACCAGGGCGGCGACTACGACTTCTCGCTCGGCACCAACGGCCTGGGCTCGTGCGCGACCCAGTACGCTTCCGAGTACATGGACGTCACCGTTTGGCGCGACGGTAACAAGTACTCTCTGCACTTTAAGAAAGGCAAGGTCGTCGGCGCCAAAAAGAAGGCGCTCGAGATCGAGCCCAGCGGCGAGGACCGCACCGGCACCACCATCAAGTGGCGCCCCGATCTTGAGGTCTTTACCTCCATCAGCATTCCCCACGACTGGTATCGCGAGACCATGCGCCGCCAGGCCGTGGTCAACGCCAACGTGACCTTCCGCCTGCGCATCGAAGGCGACGATGGCGAGTTCTCCGAAGAGGACTTTTGCTATCCCAAGGGCATTGAGGACTACGTGCTCGAGAAGGTGGGTGCCGACTACCTTACCGAACCCTTCTTTATCGAGGCCGACCGCCGCGGTCGCGATCGCGAGGACCTGCCCGACTACAACGTTAAGATTACTGCATGCATGTGCTTCTCGCGCACCTTCATGATGCAGGAGTATTACCACAACTCATCGTGGCTCGAGAACGGTGGCTCGCCCGAGAAGGCGGCCCGCAGCGCTCTGACCAGCGCCATCGATGCCTACATCAAGCAACAGGGCAAGTACAACAAAAACGAGAGCGGCATTAAGTGGCAAGACGTCCAGGACTGCCTTGTACTGGTGACCAACTGCTTCTCCACCCAGACGTCCTACGAAAACCAGACCAAGAAGGCCATCAACAACCGCTTTATCCAGCAGGCGATGACAGCATTCTTTAAGGAGCGCCTCTCGACCTATCTGATCGAGAACAAAGACGCCGCCAACAAGATCATGGAGCAGGTGCTCATCAACAAGCGCTCGCGTGAGAATGCCGAAAAGACGCGCCAGAGCATCAAGACCAACCTGCAGCAAAAGACCGACATGGCCAACCGCGTGCAGAAGTTCATCGACTGCCGCTCCAAGGACAAGAACCGTCGCGAGATCTACATCGTAGAGGGCGACTCGGCAGCAGGCGCCATCCGCACGTCGCGCGACGCCGAGTTCCAGGGTGTTATGCCCGTCCGCGGCAAGATCCTCAACTGCCTGAAGGAGGACTACCCGCGCATCTTTAAGTCCGACATCATCATGGACCTTATGCGCGTGCTGGGCTGCGGCGTGGAGATCAAGGACAAGCGCATCAAGAACCTTGGTGCCTTTGACCTGGATAACCTCAACTGGAACAAGGTCATCATCTGTACGGACGCCGACGTCGACGGCTATCACATCCGCACGCTCGTGCTCACCATGCTCTACCGCCTGGTGCCCACGCTTATCGACGAAGGTTATGTGTATATCGCCGAATCGCCGCTCTACGAGATCAACTGCAAAGAGAAGACCTACTTTGCCTACACCGAGCTCGAGAAAAACGGCATCCTCAAGGAAATCGGCGACCAGAAGTGCTCTATCAACCGCTCCAAGGGTCTTGGTGAGAACGACCCGGACATGATGTGGCTCACCACTATGAATCCCGAGACGCGCCGCCTGATCAAGGTGGAGCCCGAGGACGTCACCAAGATGGAAACCATGTTCAACCTTTTGCTGGGCAACGACGAGGCGGGCCGCAAGCGCCATATCTCCGAGCACGGCAAGGAATACCTGGACCAGCTGGACCTGCAGTAGCAGCAAATCGATAACGACGGCCTATAAGAAGTTCAAGAGGAAATCGTGGCAAAGAAGAAGACGAAGAACCAGCCAAAGAAAAAGCAGGTCAACGCCGAGAACGTCATCGGCCTGCACTCCGAGGTCACCGACCAGCCGATTACGCAGACGCTCGAGGTCAACTACATGCCCTACGCTATGAGCGTCAACGTCTCGCGTGCATTCCCCGAGATCGACGGCTTTAAGCCCTCGCACCGCAAGCTGCTCTACACTATGTACAAGATGGGCCTGCTCAAGGGCGAGCGCCAAAAGAGCGCCAACATCGTGGGTCAGACCATGAAGCTCAACCCGCACGGCGATGCCGCGATCTACGAAACGATGGTGCGCCTGGCGACGGGCAACGAAGCGCTGCTTGCCCCCTTCGTGGAGTCGAAGGGCAACTTTGGCAAGTACTATTCGGGCGACCTGAGCTACGCCGCCTCGCGTTACACCGAGGCCAAGCTCTCCCCCATCAGCGCCGAGATCTTCAAGGACATCGACAAGGACCCGGTCGACTTCGTCGACAGCTACGACGGCGCCATGAAGGAGCCGCGCCTGCTGCCCACCACGTTCCCCAACATCCTTGTCTCGGCCAATAAGGGCATCGGCGTCGCCATGGCGTCCGACATCTGCGGTTTCAACCTCAACGAGGTCTGCACCGCCACGATGCACTACCTGCAGGATCCCGACTGCGACCTGCTCGAGTACATGCCCATGCCCGACTTCTCGACCGGCGGCGAGATTATCTACCGCCGCGAGGAGATGGAGAAGATCGTCGAGACCGGCCTGGGCAGCTTCCAGATTCGCTCCCGCTGGCGCTGGATTCCCGAAGAGCGCATCATCGAGGTCTACGAGATCCCCTACACCACCAAAACCGATGTCATCATCGAGCGCATCGTCAAGCTCTCCAAGGAGGGCAAGGTCAAGGAGATCGCAGACATCCGCGATGAAACCGACCTTTCGGGTCTGCGTATCGCCATCGACCTTAAGCGCGGTGTCGACCCCGACAAGCTCATGGCCAAGCTCTATCGCTCGACCACGCTGCAGGATTCGTTCTCGTGCAACTTCAACGTGCTCGTCGACGGCTATCCCCGTGTTATGGGCGTGCGCCAGATTCTGCACGAGTGGGTCAAGTGGCGTATTGAGTCCACGCGTCGCCGCATTAACTTTGACCTGGGCAAAAAGTCCGAGCGCCTGCACCTGCTGCACGGCCTTGAGGCAATTCTGCTCGACATCGACAAGGCCATCGCCATCATCCGCGGCACTAAGCTCGAGGCAGAGGTTGTACCCAACCTTATGAAGGGTTTCGACATCGACGAGACCCAGGCCGAGTTTGTCGCCGAGCTCAAGCTCCGCAACATCAACGAGGAGTACATCCTCAACCGCACCAAGGACATCGCCAAGCTCGAGGGCGAGATCGCCGAACTCGAGGAGATCCTCTCGAGCGAGGACAACATCAAGAAGGTCATCAGCGACGAGCTGGCCGCGGTCAACAAGAAGTACGTGATGCCGCGCCGCACGGGCAGGATCGAGCCCCATGAGGTTATCGAGGTAAGCCTGGAGCCCGAGGTCGAGGAGTACCCGGTTACCATCATGCTTTCGCGCGATGGCTACCTCAAGAAGATGACGGACCGCGTGCTCAAGAAGGCGACCACGCTCAAGTACAAGGACGGCGACAAACCCTTTATCGAGTTCCCGTCCTCCAACACGCACGAGCTGCTGGTCTTTACCAATAAGAGCCAGGTGTACAAGTGCAAGGTCGCGGCGTTTGAGGACACCAAGTCGGCCCAGCTGGGCTCGTACCTGCCGACCGATCTTGAGATGGAACCCGACGAGAGCGTCATCTGGGTCATCGATCCCGAGGACTACAAGGCCGACGTGCTGTTTGTCTTTGAAAACGGCCGCGTGGCGCGCGTCGCACTTGCCGGATACGTCACCAAGACCAACCGCAAGCGCCTCAAGAACGCCATCTACGGTGGCAGCAAGCTGCTGTATGCCCAGGTGCTCAAGGAAGATCGCGACATCGCGTTGGTCTCGAGCGACTATCGTTTGATGAACTTCAACACGTCGCTGCTCAAGACCAAGACGACCACCAACACGCAGGGCGTCCAGGCCTTTACGACCAAGAAGGGCCGCTCGGTCACCACCGTCGGCACGACCGAGGAGATTCTTGGCGCCGGCGTCTCAGCCGAGAAGTTCACCGCGCAGAGCCTGCCCTCCGCCGGCGCCCTCATGAAGGAAAATGACATGCCGAGTTTGTTTGACTAGGTACCACGGCAACGAGATCGTTAGATACTTCGCAAAGCGACGAGGCCCGGAACGCAACGGCATTGCGCCCGGGACTCGTCGTTTTTCTTCTCAACTATTTTTTAACGCAGATAAATTGATTTCTGCTTATTTTTCTGCGTAAAAAATGTCAGCGTCACTACTTCGATGCCCTTTGGTCAGTCGTTAGCAAAACTTGCAAAAGTTAGCAAAACTTGCAAAAATTAGCAAAACCTGCAAAGGAGCTACCATGGAGTACAGCAAGAACCCCTTTACCCCAACATTTGGAAGCGTCCCTCCCTTTCTAGCGGGTCGCGAGCATATCCTGCGCGACATCAACCGTGGCTTTATCAACGGCCCAGGAGATCCCAACCTGTCGACCATTTTTACTGGCGCAAGGGGAACGGGCAAGACGGCACTTCTCTCGCTCCTTTCAGAAACGGCGCTTGAACACGACTGGATCGCAGCAAATGTCTCCGCCATGCCAGGCATGCTCGAAGATATTATCGAGCGAACCAAAGAAGCCGCAGACAGCTACCTCTCACAGCCTCACGCGCGCATAAACGGTGTTCAAATTGGCCCAGTGGGCATCGATTGGACATACGCTCAAGAGGCTCAGGGCAACTGGCGCACGCGCATGAATGGCATCTTTAAGCAACTCGAAAAACATGACATCGGACTTCTCATCACCATCGATGAAGTCACCGTCGATCTCGAAGAAATGCTTCAATTTGCCTCTGTTTACCAGCACTTTGTACGCGAAGGTAAAAAAGTTGCCCTACTCATGGCAGGACTGCCCTACAAAGTATCGGCGTTGCTACGTAACGATTCCGTCTCGTTCCTCAGACGCTCCCAGTATCATCAGCTGGGACGAATCACTGATGTTGAGATTGCAAATGCATTTCGTAAAACCATTGAAGCAGGAGGACGCTCAATCACGCCAGAAGCGCTCGAGGATGCCGTGAAGGCCGTCGACGGATTTCCCTACATGATGCAGCTCGTCGGATATCGCACTTGGGATGTTTCGGAAAACTCGCCCCAAATCAGTACATCCGATGTCCTGCAGGGTTCTCTGCTTGCCCGTATGGAGCTGCGCGATCGTATTCTCGAAACGACCTATCAGGAGCTTTCCGATAAAGACATTGAGTTTTTGCTCGCGATGCTGCCCGATTCTGGCCCCAGCAGGGTCTCGGAGATAGCCAAACGCATGGGCGTCGCCAGCAACTACGCAAGCCAATACAAACGCCGCCTCCTCGAGGACGGCGTTATCGGGGAACGTGGACGTGGCCTCGTCGGCTTCGACATCCCCGCGTTCAGGGAATTCTTGAACGAGAAGGCGTTTTAGCACACCGGAATTGTCCGCGGGAGCATCGTTGCATGGCAATCAGCAATCCTCTTGGTAAGGGCAGCAAGCATTTCCGCTTGTGCTGATTGCCATGCGCTCCTCTTGTCCTTAGGCGAGCTTGCGGGCGAGCTCGCGCACCTCTTCCAGCTTGGGCGAGGAGGCCATGCTGTCGCGCTCGGTCATACCGCTGATGGTGACAATGCCCTGGTCCGCCCACTTGCAGTAAGCGCAGGTTGACTTGTACATGGCGATCGCCGCGTCATAGACGCCCTGGCTGTGGCTATCGAGCAGAAGGGCCGTCTTGGTGAACGGGAATCCCGTGGCACCGAAAGCGTACAGACGGTCGATGGCGGCCTTTTCCTGCGCGGTGATATCGAACCAGTAGATAGGCGAAGCAAAGACGACCATATCTGCGTCTTTCAGCGACTCGATCACGTTGACCATGTCATCCTTCTGCACGCAGACGCCCTCATGGGCGAAGCAGTACTGGCATCCCAAGCAGCCGGCGATCTTCTTGCTGGCAACGCGGACGACCTCGACCGTATTGCCGCCCTCACGCGCGGTCTCGGCAAACGCCTCGACCATGGTATCGGTATTGGCGCCCTTGCGCGGGCTGCCGCTCAATACAACGATATTCATAGGATTCCCTCTCCTTCATGCTGCAGGCGCGCGGCATGTTTTTTGTAACCAAAACGAATGGAGTTAATCAATCGCCAGCAGACCATATCTCTTGTTCAAGTTCCCTAGAGAAGCTCAAAACGATTGCGATTGCCTTATACAACATCGAAAACCAAAGAGGGGCCATAGCAACGTCGCCTGCCTGAAATGGCCTGCGGTCAAAATCAACTACAGGGGATCGTGACGAGCCGATACCGCCCGCATGCCCCCTTCGGAATAGGCGCTGAGCAGCTCCTGAGCGTGGGCAAACTCGGGCCCTCGCCTCCAACCGAGCAGGCGGTTGACCGCGAGATTTCCCTGGACGTTGTGGACGAAGAGCAGATAGGCGTCCTCGCGCGAAAGCCCAGTCTCCTCCATGATCGAGGGAACCATCTGCTCGGCGCCGCGCTCGACGACGCGCTGTGCCACCCGGGCGTACGCGTCGTCATCCGAGTAGAGCAGATAATAGTCATCGTTTGCCGGCGGACGCTGGCAGAGGGCACCCGCCTCCGTTCCCTCGAGCGGCGGCACCGCCGCCAAGGCCTCGTCGATAAGCGCGTCGAGCAGGGCGAACTTGTCCTCGTAGTGCAGATAGAACGTGCCACGGTTGATATCGGCGCGGCGGCAGATATCCGCTACCGTCATCTTCGCGAAGCCGACCTCGGCCAGCAGCGCGAAGAACGCCTCCCGTATGACCAAGAGTGTATAGCGTCGGCGACGATCGATCTTCCCTGTATCCATGGCTCCTCCGTTCGATCTGCCCAACAATACCCAGCAGCTGCTCGTTTATCGACAGCATCTCGGAGCTGTTCATTGCTCTTGCGTAAATCGACATCGATACTGCTTATAGACACCTGTTCATTATAGCTGAAAGAGGGTATCGAATGACTCCGTACGAGCAGCTCGTCATCAATCTCACCAACCAATCGTTTTCCCTTCAGGCCGCCTACCGCAGCGGCGGCACGCCCTATGAGCTGAGTGACCGCGAGCCCGAGCCCTACGACCAGCAAATCGAGGACTTCGCCCGCATGATCGAGGAAGCCGATTGCGTGCTGGCGGGCGGGGCCTCCGGGCTCTCCGCGGCGGGCGGCGGCGACTTCTACTACGAGGACAACGCGACCTATCGCAAGCATTTCGGCAAATTCGCCGAGCGTTACGGTTTCAAGGGCGCTTTCGAGGGGTCGTTCTACCGCTGGCCCACCGCCGAGGCGCGCTGGGGCTACCTTGCCACCTTCCTCGACACCACGCTCAACGCCCCGCTGCGCGAGCCCTACAAGGATCTCGATGCCATCCTTGCCGAGAAGAACTTCTTCGTGCTCACCACCAACCAGGACACGCAGTTCGTGAAAATCTACCCTTGGGAGAAGGTGGCCGAGATCCAAGGCGATCACCGCTTCCTCCAGTGCTCCCGCTGCTGCACCGACGAGGTGTGGGACGCCATCGAACCGATCTCCCGCATGATAGAGGCCATGGGGGACGGTCTAGAGGTTCCATCAGAGCTCGTGCCGCGCTGCCCGCGATGCGGGGCCGAGGCGTTCCCCTGGGTTCGCGGCTACGGCAACTTCCTGCAGGGCGAGCTTTACGAGGAGCAGTACCGCAAGGTGTCCGACTGGCTCGACGCGCACGCGCGGGAGAAGATTCTTTTCCTTGAGCTGGGCGTGGGCCGCATAACGCCTGCGTTCATCCAGGAGCCGTTCTGGGCCCTCACGGCGCAGTTGCCGCAGGCTGGCTACATCGCCGTGAACAACAAGACGCAGTTTCTCCCCCGTGCGATCGAGGATCGAGGGCTCTCCGTTCGCGCCGATATCGCCGACGTGCTTGCCGACGTGCGCAAGACGCTGGGGAGGTAGCGCATGGAATCGGTGAAAGCGGCTCGCGTCGGCCGGATACTTGCCGAGGCGGATTTGATCGTCATCGGCGCTAGCAACGGGCTCGACATGGCGGAGGGGCTCAACCTCTTCTGCGCCGACGCCCATTTCCGGGAGGCATACGGGGATCTCGCCCAGACCGACGGCATCGGCTGCATACTGCAGGGGCTCGCCTCCCCGGATACCAACGTGCGACGCCGCTGGGCCGAGCGGTTCTACCGAAAAGAGTATCTCGAATATGAGCCCAGCCCGCTTATGAACGGGCTACGGCATCTTACGGAGCACGCTGACACCTTCGTGATCACGTGCAATGTCGACGGACGCTTCGCACGTGTAGGGTTCAACGAGAACCACGTGCTCGAAACGGAGGGGAGCATACGCGCGTCGATCGACGAGCGGCGCCTCGCTCATCCAGATGCCCTCGCCACGGCCCAGCTCGATGAGCTCGCTCGCCTTGTGCGAGCCCATCGCAACGGCAGGGTTGCCATCCTCGAGCTTGGCGTGGGACTGCGCAACGGCGTCATAAAGCGCATGCTCGCTCAGGTCGCGAATGCCTGCGAGCACGCCACCTACATCGTGTTCAATTACAGCCAGGCCATGGCGCCCGACGTTTCGTGCGAGACGATTCTCGTTGATGGCGATATGGCCCTGGCTTTCGAAGAGGTTGTCCAATGCCGTCCCTAGAAAGAGAAGCAGATAGGCTTCGAAACCTTATCGACGATGCCGACGCCATCATCGTCGGCATCGGCTCGGGCATGTCGAGCGCCGCCGGGTTCAACCATTACAACCGCGCCGGCATGGCACGCGCTGGAATGGGGGACTGGCAGCAGGCTTTTGGCTTCAAAAGCCTTTTCGACGGCTTCTATCACCTTTATCCCAACCTTGAGCAGCAATGGGCCTACTACGCGCGATACATCGATTTCATGCTGTGCGAGCCCGCCTCGCGGCCCTATCTTGACCTGCGGTCCCTCATCGGCCATAAGGACTACTTCATCCTGAGCACCAATGTGGACACCCAGGTCGAGAAGACGTTTCCCGCTGAGAGAATCTGCAACTATCAGGGAAGCTTCGCGCGCCTTCAGTGCAAGCAGCCATGCTGCGACGAGCTCTTCGACGCGAGCCCCTACGTCGAACGCATGCTCGCGGGCATGGCGGGGTTCGAGGTCCTCAGCGAGGATATCCCCCGATGCCCGCATTGCGGCTGGCAGCTTGTGCCGTGGGTGCGCGACGACACGTTTCTGCAGGGTGCGGCATGGCGCGAAAGTCTCAGACGCTACGAGCGCTATGTGCACGAGCGCGGCAATGGCCGCGTGCTGTTGCTGGAGCTCGGCGTGGGCGAGATGACCCCTGGCATTATCACGCTCCCGTTCTGGAGCATGACCGCAAAGCTGCCGGATGCGCACCTGCTGAGCGTCAACATCTCGGGCGGCTCCGCTCCGTTGCAACTTGGAAGCAAGGCGGAGGCGATTCGGGCCGATTTGAGCGCACTGCTCTCGGCGGCGCAGGCAGGCGACGAGTAGCGCGGAGCGGTAGACGCGCAATGAGGTTTTAGCCGCAGCCTCCGAACGAGAGGGCTCGGAGGTTGGTATTCCTGAATCGCAGGTCACGATGGGTTATCGGAATCGCGAAGAGCGGATACCGCCAGTAAGCCCCCTTCGGAATAGGCGTTGAGCAGCTCCTGGGCATGGGCGAACTCGGGGCCTCGTCTCCAGCCGAGCAGGCGGTTGACGGCCAGATTGCCCTGGACGTTGTGGACGAAGAGCAGGAAGGCGTCTTCGCGTGAAAGCCCTGTTTTCTCCATGACCCAGGGAACCATCTGCTCCGCTCCGCGTTCTATGACGCGCTGGGCTACGCGAGCGTATGCGTCGCTGTCCGAATAAAGCAGGCGATAATCGTCGTCTGCCGGCGGACGCTGGCAAAGCGTTGCCGATTCAACCCCCTCAAGCAGGGGAGCCGCTGCCAATGCCTCGTCGATAAGCGCATCGAGCAGCGCGTACTTATCCTCGTAATGCAGATAGAACGTTCCCCGGTTGATCTCGGCGCGGCGGCAGATGTCCGCCACCGTCATCTTCGCGAAGCCGACCTCGGCCAGCAGCGCGAAGAACGCCTCCTGTATGACCGAGAGGGTGTAGCGCCGCCGGCGGTCGATCTTGGTTTCTCCCATCGCCTCTCCAATCTGAGTCGTTTGACAATGTCCAGTAGCTGTTCGTTTATCGACAGGTGCACGCGTTTGTTCATTGCCCCTGCGAAAATCAACAAGGATACTGTTTATAGACACCTGTTTTTTATAGCTGAAAGGGAGCACGGATGACCCTGTGCGAGAAGCTCGGCATCGGGCTTGTCAGCCGATCGTTTTCCCATCGGGCCGTCTATCGAAACGGCGGCACGTCATACGATTTGAGCGATTGCGAGCCTGCTGCTTGCAAGCAAGATATCGAGGCTTTTGCCCGCAAGGTGGGGAAGGCTGATTGCGTGTTTACGGGAGAGGCAGGTAGGCAGGCGTTATGAGCATCTGCATCAAAAATCAGATTCAGAATATGAATATCGTCATCGGCTGCACAGTGGGGTGTCCATATTGCTATGCCCGTAACAATGTGAAACGTTGGCATATGATTGACGACTTCGCTGATCCTGCGTTCTTCCCGAGCAAGCTCAAGATGATGGAAAAGAAACGCCCGCAGAACTTTCTTCTTACCG
>CAJJZM010000020.1:0-23196 GCA_905197595.1 uncultured Collinsella sp. | reverse complement strand
GGGCTTTCCGACCGCCCGATAAGCTCGCCCACCACCGGCACTCCAGCCAAGCTGCGCCACAACCCGGCGGCTTCCTCGTCGCGAATGCGCTCGCCCACCGCCTGGGCCTCAGGGGCCACATCCACCGAGCCGTAGGCGCCCGGGCCGACGCGCAGGGCGTCCATGACGCTGTGGTAGGTGACAATGCGCCCCATATCGTCGGCGGGCGCGTGCAGCGCGAGCAGCTGCGCCAGAACGCTGCGCATCTGGGAGCGCTCGACAATGGCGTCGATGAGCCCGTGCTCGAGCGCGAACTCGGCGGTTTGGAACCCTTCCGGCAGCTCCTGCTTGATGGTGTCGCGGATGACGCGCTGCCCGGCAAACCCGATGAGCGCGCCGGGTTCGGCCAAAATGATGTCGCCCTGCATGGCGAACGACGCCGTCACGCCGCCGGTCGTGGGGTCGGTGAGCACGGTGATGAAGGGCAGATGGGCCGCCCCCAGGCGTTCCACGGCGCAGGACACCTTCGCCATCTGCATCAGCGAGACGAGCCCCTCCTGCATGCGGGCGCCCCCGGACGCACAGAACACGACGACCGGCAGGCGCTCGGCAATGGCGCGAACGGCGGCACAGCGAGCGGCCTCCACCTCCTCCTGCGCCGGCGTAAAAATACGGTTGCGCCCCAGCACCAGGCCAATCACATTACGCGGGCCCAGAGCGTCGACGGCCAGCGCCGCCAGCAGGGACGACGGCAAGTCACCCTCGAGTGCCACCACAGCACGCGACGCACCGTGGGCTCGGGCGTTGTCGCGCACAGCGAGCACCAGCGCCTGCCACAGCCACTCCTCGGAACGAAACTCGGGCAGTTCGTGATCTTCCAGGGCATCGAGCATCACGCCGCGCTGAATCTCCTGGACCAGCAGGCTCTCCTCAAAACACGGCGCCTGGGCCACCACGCGGCCGCAGTCGTCGAGCACAAACGAACCGCCGGTATACACCGACTCGTCATAGGCACCGACCGGCGCCATGCAGGCAAACCACACGCTGCGCTTGGATGCGATCTTGCGGTAGGCGCCGCTGCGTACGGCGGCAATGGCAGCAGTCTCGCGGTCGGTCATGTCAAACGCGTTGAATTGGAAATACGCAATGAGGTCGACGCCAGTCGGCAGCATCTCGAGTTCGCGGTCCAGGTCAAACACCACGGCGATGCGCACGCCGTCCACGTCAAACACCGGCGGCGCCCAGCGCGTATCATTGTTCTCGCCGCGCTGCAGGGCAATGCTCGAACGCGCCGGCACCACATGACCGTCCTTGAGCATCATGTAGTCGAGCAGCGGCTGACCCTCAAACGAAACCGCCGCGGGCACGATGCAGATCATGTCAAGCTCCTGGATGCGCTCGGCGACACCAGTCAAGCCGGCAAGCATGTCGTGCTCAAAGTCGGCAGCGCCCACCAGGCCCCCGGGCATGGCGCCCATAAAGAGCGGAGCCGGAACGCACAGCACGCGCGCCCCGCGCCCGTGGGCCAGACGAGCCTGGTCCTCGATGCGGCCGCAAATGCCCTCAATATCACCCAGGCGCATATCGATCTGTGCAAGCGCGAACTTCATGGCTCAGCCCTTTCCGTCGTAAACCATCGTTGTCGCAGTAAAAGCGCCGGCCGCATAATGCAGTCGGCGCTCGCATGTGCATATGCTAGCTATGATACCCCGAGCGGGGGCGCGCTCCTAGAACGTCGCGGACCACAGCCCGTGCAGGTTGCAGTAGGCATAGACGGTACCGGTCTTGGAACCGCCGGCAAAAAACGTCGCGGGCTTCATGCCGGGCTCAAGGTAATGGATCTCCAGACGGCCCTCAGCCTCAAGGGCGATCCACTCAATATAGTGCTCGGGCAGGCTGGGATGTTCGACCGAGCCCACGCGTGCGCGGATCACGTGACCGTCGCGCTCGGTCTCGACAACAGGCACGTGCTTCTCGTGCGCCGCGTCCTCGGTGTTCGCGGTCAGCTCCGTGCAGCCGGCAGGGGTTGCAACGTCGTTGCCAAGGGCGGCGATGAGCTTACCGTCGGGGTCCTTAAAGAATTTCGCCATGATGTTCTCCTTTTCTGATGTGCCAATGTTCTTGATGGTTCTTATGCCCAAAGGCAGACAAACCATCCACGGCATTGCAAATGAACACATAACGGATCAGGCAAGCGGTCGGGCCAAAATGCGTCGACCGTCCTGCCCACTCCAGCAGTCCCACCCCGCGCGCGGCTAGCGACCGTCACCGCCGAGCAGTGCCAGAACATCCTCGCGCGTGAACAGCGCCGACGAGATGCCGTCGCCGCCAAGCACGCTGTTGACCAGGTCGCGCTTGGACTCCTGCATCTGCATAATGCGTTCCTCGATCGTGTCCTTGGCGATGAGCTTGTACACGGTCACGGTATGTTGCTGGCCAATACGATGCGCGCGGTCGGTCGCTTGGTCCTGCGCCGCCACGTTCCACCACGGGTCGTAGTGAATGACCACGTCGGCCGCCGTCAGGTTGAGGCCCACGCCGCCCGCCTTGAGCGAAATCAAAAAGACCGGAACCTCGCCCGCTTGGAACTGCGCGACCATCTTGGCGCGGCTCTCCTTAGACGAAGCGCCCGTGAGCTTAAGGAAGGCGATGTCCTCCTTGGCCAAGCGCTTGCCGATGATATCGAGCATGCCCGTAAACTGGCTGAACAACAGGATGCGATGCCCGCCGTCGAGTGCGCCGTGCACGAGCTCCATGCACGTATCGAGCTTGGCGCTCCCCGCCTTGTAATCCTCGTAGTGTAGACGCGGGTCGCAGCAGATCTGGCGCAGCTTGGTGAGCTCGGCGAGCACTTTGAGCTTGTCTTTTTTAAACTCGGATGCCTCGCGGCGCTGCACCTGCTGGGCGATGCGGTCCTGGTTGGCCAGGTAGAGCTTGCGCTGCTCGCCGGTAAGCTGTGCCATGACGGTGTCCTCGATCTTTTCGGGTAGATCGGCCACCACGTCTTCCTTTACGCGGCGTAGCACAAACGGCGACACGAGCGCCTGCAGGCGAGCGGCACTGTCACCCTCGGCGTGCTCGACCGGGCTCTCAAAGCGCTTGGCAAACGACTCGCGCGTCCCCAAAAGGCCCGGCATCAAAAAGTCGAAGATGCTCCAGAGCTCGGACAGGCGGTTTTCGATGGGCGTGCCCGTCAGGGCAAAGCGCACGCCGGCAGGCAGGCGCTTGGCAGCGCGCGCCACCTGCGTGAGCGGATTTTTAATGTACTGTGCCTCATCGAGCACCACGCGGGCAAAATCCTGCTCGACGTACTCGTCGATATCGCGCCGCATAAGGTCATACGACGTTACGACCACGTTATGCTCGGCCACGCCGGCAATCTGTACACGACGTTGAGCCTTGGCGCCCACAATGGCGCACACATCGAGCGACGGGGCAAAGCGCTCCAGCTCGGCAGTCCAGTTGTACACGAGTGAGGCCGGGCATACCACGAGCGTGGGCTTGGTGTCCCCCGCCTCCACGCGCGCCAGGATATGCGCGATCATCTGGAGCGTTTTGCCCAGGCCCATGTCGTCGGCCAAGATGCCGCCAAGGCCCAGGTGTTCGAGCGAGCCGAGCCACTGGTATCCGTCGACCTGGTAGCCGCGCATCGTTGCCTTGAGCGATGCCGGCACCGTAAAGTCCATCTTGCCGAGCGTGTCCAGGCGCTCGACGGTGCGGCGGAACGCAGCGTCGCGATCGGCCTCAAGCGCCGGCGTGCGTGCGAGCATGCTATCGACAAAAAGGGTACTCGACGCGGGAAGCGACACGCCGTCGAGCAGGTCGACGGCATCGACGCCTAGGTCCTCGGCAAGACCAAACGCGGCACGCGCTCCCTCATCCAGGCGCACGATGTCGCCGGACGTCAGGCGCGCGAACGTCTGGTGGCGCTTGTACGAGTCCAGATAGATGGCAAGATCTGCCGCCGAAAGGCCGCTCGCGCCCAGTTCGACATCGAGCAGGTTACTCTTGACGGTCGCGCGCACCGAGAGCTTGGGCGCAGGGCGGACCGAAATCTGGCGCAGACGGTCGCTGAGCATGACCTCGCCCAGCTCGGACAGGGCAGACAGGCCCTCGGTCAGCAAGTGGAACAGGCTCTCGTCATCGCGCTCCTCAAACGCCAGGCCGCCCTCGTAGAAATCGAAGTACATGGCAGCCGTGTCCATAACGCGAAACTCCGCCAGCGTATCGCGGGGCGGAACGCCGGGGCGTTGCTCTTCGAAAGGACTGCCCGGAGCACCAAGACTAAAGAGATCAGCCGACCAATCGCCGTAGGTAACCGTAATTTTGCAGGTCACAAGACCATCGTCGACGCCGATTGCCATGGCAAAGCTCGCCTCGGGTGCCACAGTATCGAGCGCGGCGGGCGCGGTGAGGTCGGTATAGTCGCGCAAAATGGGCAGCGCCATACGGCAGAACTCACCCACCTGCTCGGCGGCAATATGGGCGGGCGTGCGGCACGGCAGCAAGCGCGACAAAAAAGGTGCGGCATGCTGAGCAAATGCAGCGTCGGTACGGCGCGCGCGGCGCGTGTCAACCAAGTAGGCGGCATCGCCCGACGCAAAGCAGTACATATCGGCGGGCAGGCGCAGGTCATAGCTACCACCAGCCGCCGGCGCGATTTTGGCGGCAAGGAGCGGTGGGCGCTTAGACGGTGCCTCGTCCTCCCCTTCCGGAGGCATCTCAACCGCTACGTCATAGGTGCGATGCGTCGTCGTCCCCCGCGACCAGGCAGGCTCAAAGGAGATGGTCTGGCCGCGCAGTAGGTCCAGCACATATACGATGCTATGCTCGGACAGCGGCAACTGACGCTCGGCGACAAAACCGCTGCGTGCAAAATCGTACGACGCCGAACGCGAGCTTGTGATGTCATCGAGATAGGCAATTGTCGTCACAACAAGGTTGAGCAGCTTTGTCGACACGTCTTCGAAGGCTTCGGGCGTATGGACAAACGTGAGCTTCTTGCCGTACGAGAAGGTGCCGCCTCGAACATAGGCGTCGGCCATGCCGTCGATATCCTTGACCACGTAGGACACCGAGCCGCAGCGGATGCGAAGCTCGAGCGCCCAGCTAAAGCGGTCGGCGAACAGCGGATTGTAGTACGGCACCAGCGAAGGCTCCAACGCCGCTTTGGGGGCGTCGGGATCAACGGCCCCGGCAAGCTTGCGGCGCATGCTCGCCAGCTCATCCATGCGCGCGTCCGAAAGATCGGAGAGCGCCGCCATGAGGCTCGGGCTCGTGGGGACGGGCGCTGGAAAGGGAAAGTTGGGGTTGATGGCCGGCGCTTTGGGCGCGGTGCGCGCGGGCTGTTTCGGCTGCGCCGTAAACGTGCGGACCGGCGTGCGCAGGCCCTCGACGGGCTCGGTGCCGCTTGCGTCCAGATACGCCAGCGCCGTGGCGATGGCGTGCTTGCACATGCCGGGATAGCGATAGGCAGCGGGGCAATCGCAGTCGTAGTCGATCACCTCATGCTCGTCCATGTCGAGCGCCACGCGCGTCTTGTACAGGTCGCCGCGCGAGCCGCGCACTGAGCCCTCGACCGTCACGTTTTTGGAGAAGCGCGAGCCGCCGTCCTCAATCGACAGCACGGCACCGTTGAGCATGAGCGAGCGGCCCTTCATAAAGGTGCCGCTCAACGCCGCCTCTTTCCGGAGCGCCTGCACAAACGTCCCCTGTGCCATCACTTCCTCCAATCTCGCGCGGACCAGCAAGGTCGCCCTTAGATCACCGTCACTCTGCCTTGGTTACCCACGATGGCCTTGGCCTCGGCGAGCAGCGGAATCGAGCGCGCGTTGACCTTGGCCGGCACTTCGGCACGCAGCACGCGCCCGTCGACCTGCTCGATAAAGATCTCCACGCGGTCGCCGCCCGGGTTAGCGGTGAGCACCGTGGCCAGGCGCGCCATATTGCCCTGGCTAAAGCGGCTGTTGGGCACCATGACCTCAAACACCTTGGGCTTGTTGTTCTCCTCGTTAAGCTCGAGCGGCACGATCTCCTGCGCGATGATCTGGTCGCCGCGGTCCGAGCGCTCGAGTTTGCCCTTAATGCGCACAAAGGCATCGGACAGCTGCGCGCCGGTCTCGGGATCGACCTCGCCGTACAGGTACCCCTCGGCCTCTTTATAGGTCTTGGGGAACACGACGACGGTGGCCTCGCCTTCCATGTCCTCGAGCTGCACGATGCCCATGGGGTCACCGTTTTTGGTCACGCGCTTGGACACGCTCGAGACCATGCCGGCCCACCACAGCGCCTTGCCCTCGGGAATCTCCTGGTTGATGGTGCCGCCCGTAGGATTCTGAACTTCGTAGCCGGTGTCGATCTGCGAGAACGAAAAGTCGCGCGCCTTGGCTAGTGCATACTCAAACGGGCGCAGCGGGTGGTCCGAGACATAGATGCCCAGAACCTCTTTCTCCTGGCTCAGCTTGAGGTGTCGGTCCCATTCCTGGCCGTCCGGATCGGGCACGCTGACCTCGAAGCCCGAGCCCTCAACGTCGCCAAACATATCGAAGAACGAGGTCTGGCCGCTCGCGCGGTCCTTCTGGCGCTTTATCGCGGCGTCGATGATGTTCTCGGGGTTGTTCTTGTCCACAAAGTGCATCATCTGGCGACGCGGATACCCCGTGGAGTCGAAGGCGCCTGCCTTGATGAGCGATTCGATCACGCGACGGTTGGCCTGGCTCGAGTCCACGCGCTCGACAAAGTCGTGCAGCGTCTTAAACGGACCGCCCGCCTCGCGCTCGGCGATAATCGCCTGCGCCACGCCGGTGCCCACGCCGCGGATGCCGGCCAGACCAAAGCGCACGCCCTCCTTGGTAGCCGTGAACTCGGTACCGGACTCGTTGACATCTGGCGACAGCACGGGGATGCCGTCGTGACGGCACGCCGAGACGTAGTGAACGATCTTGTCGGTCTTGCCCGTATAGGACGTCAGAACGGCCGCCATGTACTCGTGCGGATAGTGCGCCTTGAGCCACGCCGTCTGCATAACCAGGATGGCGTAGCCGGCGGAGTGCGACTTGTTGAAGGCGTAGGATGCGAACTCGAGAACATCGTCCCAAATCTTCTGGGCGACCTCGCGCGTGTAGTTGTTCTTGATAGCGCCGTTCATCCAGTGGTCGTAGGTGGTCTCGTCCGAGCCATCCTCCCAGTGCAGCACCGTCGACGTGAGCAGCTTAATCTTTTTCTTAGCCACGGGCTTACGGATACGCGAGTCCGATTCGCCCTTGGAGAAGCCGCACATCTCGACGGAGATGAGCATAACCTGTTCTTGGTAGACCATGGTGCCGTAGGTTTCGCCCAGGATGTCGTCCAGGCGGTCGTCGTAGGAGACGGCCGGCTCCTTGCCGTTCATACGGTTGATGTAGGACGAGACCATGCCGGCGCCCAGCGGGCCCGGGCGGTACAGAGCGATCAATGCCACGACGTGCTTGTACTCGGTGGGCTTCATGTTCTTGATCGTGGCCGTCATGCCGGCGGACTCGACCTGGAAGACGCCGGCGGTATGGCCGGAGCCCATGAGCTTAAAGATCTCGGGGTCGTCAAAGGGGATCTCTTCCTCTTTGATGTCGATGCCGAAGTTCTTTTTGATGTTTGCCTTGGCCTTAGAGATAACCGTCAGCGTGCGCAGGCCCAAGAAGTCCATCTTGAGCAGGCCCATGTCGGCAACGGTATGACCCTCGTACTGGGTAATCTCGACGCCGCCCTTGGTGTCGAGCTTGGTGGGTACGTGCTCGTTGACGGGGTCGCGGCAGATCAGAACGGCGCACGCGTGCACACCCTCGCCACGGGTAAGGCCCTCAATCGAGAGCGCCGTGTCGATGATGCGGCGGGCGTCGTCGTCCTTTTTATAGGCCTCGGCAAAATCGGGGTTAAACAGATCCTCTTTGCCGGGTTGCTTTTCGAGCACCTGCTTGAGCTTGACCTTGGGATCGCTCGAGACCATCTTGGACAGGCGCTGGCCCATGTAGACCGGGTAGTCCAGGACGCGCGCGGCGTCGTTAATAGCCTGCTTGGCCTTAATGGTCGAGTAGGTGATGACGTGGGTGACCTTCTCGGGGCCGTAGAGCTGGCGAACGTGCTCCACGACCTCGAGGCGCCGCTCATCGTCGAAGTCCATATCGATATCGGGCATCTCGGTACGCTGCGGGGACAGGAACCTCTCGAACATCAGACCGTTCTCGAGCGGGTCGAACGCGGTGATGTTCATGGCGTAGGCGACGATAGCGCCGGCGGCCGAGCCACGGCCGGGGCCGACGCCGATGCCGTTGTCCTTGGCCCATTGCACGTACTCGGCAACGATCAAGAAGTAGGCGGCAAAGCCCTTGTCGCAGATGACTTTGTATTCGTACTCAAAGCGCTCTTTGATGTTGACGCCACCAATCTCGCGCGTGGCCCAGTCGTCGCCGTAGTGCTGGCGCAGGCCCTTCTCGCACTCGCGGCGGAACTGGCTCTCGTGCGTCTCGCCGGGATCGAGCAGCGGGAAGCGCGGCAGGATGATGGAGTCCCAGTCCAGCTCAACGTAGCACTTGTCGGCGATCTCGAGCGTGTTGTCGCAGGCCTCGGGGCAATACGGGAACATCGCCCGCATCTCCTCCTCGGTCTTCATGTAAAACTCCGAGCCGGTCATGCGCATGCGGTTGGGGTCATCGACCTTGGCGTTCATGCCAATACACATGATGACGTCCTGCACCGGCGCGTCCTCGCGGCGCAGGTAGTGGAAGTCGTTGGTGGCGATGACCTTGACACCCACCTGCTTGGCGATATCGATGAGCGTGCGGTCCATTTGCTCATCGGTCAGGCCGTTGTCGGTGGTGATGCCGTGTTCCTGAATCTCGATGTAAAAGTCGCCGGGTTCGAAGGTATCGCGGAAGGTCTCGGCCCACTTGATGGCGCCCTCCATGTCGCCGCGGTCGATGTATTTGGGGATGATGCCCGCGATGCAGGCGCTGGTGCAGATCATGCCCTTGGCGTGGCGGCGTAGGTTGTCGAGCGTCACGCGCGGCTTGTAGTAAAAGCCCTGCACGGCGGCCTCGGAGACCGTCTGCATCAGGTTGACGTAGCCCTCCTGGTCCTTGGCCAGAAGGATCATGTGGTAGAGCTCGGGCTTATGGTCGCGGGCGAGCGTCTCGTCCGGCGTAAAGTAAACCTCGCACCCAAAGATGGGTTTGATGACCAGGGGCGGCTTGAGCTCGTCGATGTTGCCCTTCTCGTCCCACATGGCCATGTCCTTCACATACTGGGCATGCTCGCGCGGGTTTTCCTCGGGATCGGGCTCCACCAGCTCGTCGCGGCGGTCCTTTTCCAAGAAGGCCTTGTCGTGGCTCCAGGTTTTGTACTCGGGTGTGTTGTGGTTGACGGCATCGCAGGCCAGCGCCAGATCGGGCACGCCATACATGTAGCCGTGATCGGTAATGGCCACGGCGGGCATGCCAAGCTCAACGGCACGGTTGACCATATCCTGGATACGGGTTGCGCCGTCGAGCATGGAGAAAACAGTGTGATTGTGCAGATGGACGAATGCCATGTGATGAGCTCCGATGCAGGTTCGTGTTCTGACTGAACGATTTTACCGCACGGCACGGACAGCACCCGAACCTAGCCAAACCCACACGGCTACTCACGCAGTTGCGGTGAAATGCGGACTGTTTGGCGGCTTTTTTGGCCAAAACAGTCCGTATTCCACCGCAAGTTATTGAGGGCTAGAGGCTGTAGGTGACCACCTGAGGCTCGCACGGGTTGGCGAGGTCGACTTGCTCCACGCGGACGAACTTGACGGTCACGGCCTCAAAGCCCGCCTTGTGCAGAACATCGGCGTAGACGCGCGCCTGCAGGGCGTGCTTCTCCTGCAGCTGTTCCGGCGTCTCGTCCGGTGTGCCGCCCGTCTTGTAGTCGATGACCAGCGCGCGCGACGAATCCGCCGGGTCGGTCGCTAGCGCATCGATGGCGCCCTCGGCATATGCACCGTAGCGAGCGATGTCCTCGTCTTCGCAGCCCAGCGAAAAGAACGGCACCTCGGCGCGAACGCACGACCACGCGAGCAGGTCGGCACGAACAGCCGACTTGAGCCAGCGGTCCAGGGCAACGTCGAAGCGTTCGCGCTGATCCGGCGTCAGGCACCACAGGCGCGCCAGCGCATCGGCACGCTCAGCGGGCAGCGCATCGGCACCCATCTCGATCAGCCACTGGCAGGCGGCATGGAAGGCCGAGCCCAGCGCCATGGGATTGCCGGCGGGCTCGACAGCAGCCACGTCCGCATCCGTCATCTCGGAACCATCCGACTCCGCATCGTCGCCAGCCTCGTCCATGGGCACCCGCGTCACGGCGGCACGGTCTTCGGCCTCGGCATGCAGCGCCGCGGCAATCGACGAATAGCTGTACGAATCACGCGCCGGGAACGGACACGTGCCCATGCGCACGCCCGCCGCCTGGGGATATACGAGTTCAAACGAATCGGGCGACGGGTCGGCGGGGCCGGGCTCGACCGGGCGATCGGCGGCAGCATCGGCACCCTCCGCCTCCGCATCACCGCGAACGAGCCTACCCTCGGCATCCAGTGAAGCGTTGGCCTCAAACGCCTGCTCGCCAAACGTAAAGTCCGCGAGCGAGATGAGCTCGTAGTCGCCCGGCTGGGAGTTGTCGAACACCAGGCGGTCGGCATCGAGCTGTGGCATGTCCAGGCCGTCCGTCGGCAGAATACGGCGCAGCACGTCGTAGGTCAGATCGGTCTCGACGTCGAAGGTCGGCGCGCACAGCTTGCCGCGGCTCACGCCGGCATCCATCGCCAAGATCACCAGCTCACGCGCTCGCGTCATGGCGACATAGAGCAAACGAGCCCGCTCCTCGAGCGAAAGCTGCAGGTCGTCGTTGCGCAGGCGAGCAAATGCCTCGGCGGGAGAACCCGTCGCGCAGACATCCTCCATGAGCTCTGGCGGCAACCACAGTGACGTGCCCTTGCCCTTAAACGCGTGTTCAAACTGCTTTTTGACGTCATCGCCCTTCACGAAGGTTCCATCGGCAAGCTTAACGCCATCAAAACGAGCCGGCAGCGCCACGACTTGCGCCCCACCGTCGACGCGGCCCATCTGTGCCGCACCGGACGATTTGCGCACGCCAAAACACTCGGACACCGCGACGACCGGATACTCCAGACCCTTGGATGCATGCACGGTCATGATGCGTACCGCGCCGTCACCCTCCTCGTTGAGCGCGCCCGGCGCCTCCTTGCCCGCCAGGAAGCGGTCGAAGGCGAGCGCGATGGAGCGCGGCGAGTTGCCGAACTCGGCCTCCGCCTCGGCCACGGCGTCGAGCGCCTTGAGCACGTTGGCGGCGATGGCCTTGCCCTCGGGACCACGCTGCGCCAGACGCACGAACCAGCCCGAAGCGTTGACCACGTCGCGCGCGATGGCGGCGAACGAATCGCGGCCCACGCGACGAAGCGCATACCGCAGCACCTCGCGGGCGCGCGTCACGAGCGGCAGGTCTTGCAGGCCCGGCACATCGGAATCGCTCATGATGCCCGCGTCGATATTCCGGCGCGAGGTCTCCCCCGTCTGGTCGTCCAGCTTGGTCGCCAGCGCCAGGAACTCCTGGGCGCCGAGCGCAAACATCGGCGAGGCGAGCAGCGGCATAAGGCCCTGCGCCGTATCGGCCGGGTTGGCGAGCGCGCAGACTAGGGCGCGCACCGTCTGCACCTCGGCAGCTTGGGCAAAGACTGAGCCGCCTGCGATCACGCAGTCGAGCCCCTGGTCGCGGAAAGCCTGGGCGTAGACGTCGGCGTTGGTCATGCGGCCCAGCAGCAGCACCATGCCACCCTGGGGCTGGCCGGCATCGGCAAGCGCGCGGAACCGCTCCGCGATCGCGCGGGCCTTGGCCTGCGTGCGCTCCTGCGTACTGCCGCCGGCAACAAAGAGGGCCTGGCGGCGCGAGGCGTCTGCCACCAGCGTATCCTTGCGGCCGTTACTTGCCTCAAGGTCCAAAAAGCCCTGCATCAGGCCACCGTCATCGCCGTCGAAGACGCGTGCCACGTAACGCAGTACCTCGTCATGGCTGCGGAAGTTGCGCACAAGTTTAACGAGCTCGCCGGCGGGGACATCGGCAGCAGTGCCAGCGACGGCCGCCGCCTCGGCCGTCCCCGAGGCGCCCACCTTGCGCTCCTGGCGGCGGAAGACCTCGACCTCGGCACCACGGAAGCGATAGATCGACTGCTGCGCATCGCCCACGGTGCACAGCGCGCGCTCCCCCGCACCGGTCAGGTAACGAATCAAATCGACCTGCATCTGGTCGGTATCCTGGAACTCGTCGATCATGACCATCTTAAAGCGGCCCTCATAGGCAGCTCGAATGGCCGGGTAGTCGCGCAGGGCCTCGTAGGCCATGCGCAGCAGGTCGTTGTTGTCGAGGGCGGACTGGGCAGCCTTGAGCGCGCGGTACTCAGCCTCTACAGAGCGGGCCAAGCCAACCAGTGCATCGAGCGCGGGACCACCGCAGGCGAGCACGATATTGATAAATGCATCGGCGGCCTCGGCCTTGAGCAGCTCAATCTGCTCCTTAGGGAATGCCTTGCTCGCGCGCGGCATGGTACACGACATCATGAGCCGCGCCGCGTCCTCCATGGTTTTGCCGCTCGCCTCAAACGCGTCGATGGCGTCGAGTGCCACTTGTGCCTTCTCGGTCGCGGCCTTGCTCGCACCCAACGCCGCGCGATAGGCGTCGGCAAGCGCCGAAGTGTCAGCCTGGCCGCGCGCCACGCACACATCGTCCATGCCGCCCGGCAGCTGGCTCGAGAGCTCCAGCAGGTCGCGCACCAGACCCTTGATGGTGGTACCGGCGCCAAACGGCCCGCCCTCGCCCGCCATGGGATACCAAGCGTAGAGGGCCTTAAGCGAAGCGGCGAGCTCGGGCGCGGCATCGGGTGCCGTCGCGCGACCCAGCACATGCTCAACAGCCTGGTCCATGAGCTCGTCGGTATCGGTGAGCACCGTGAACTCGGGATCGATGCCCAGCTCCAACGCATGCGCGCGCAGGATACGCGAGCACATGCCGTGAATGGTCGAGATCCACGCGTCGTCGACGGTCAGTGCTTCCTCGTCCATGCCCTCGTCGATAAGCGCACGGCGCACGCGGTCGCGAATCTCGGCCGCGGCATCTTTGGTAAAGGTAATGGCGAGCACCTGGTCCAGATGCTCGACAAACGGACCGGATTCGGGCGAGAGCGCATAGACAATGCGGCGCGTGAGGGTAAAGGTCTTACCCGAACCGGCGCCCGCCGAGACAAACAGCGGGCGGTCGAGCGTTTTGACGATCTGCAGCTGTTGCGGCATCAAAGTCGAAAGATCCATGGTCTACACGTCCCTCCTTACAAACGTTCCTTCGTGGTTATACGAGCAGCGCGCATGCGCGGCCTGAGCCGACGTCGGGTCGACGGCGGCAACGTTGCCTGTCTCGAGCTCGCGCAGACGCTCGGCAATGCCGGTCTCCACGCGATCGAGCAGCGCATCGAAGTCCATGTTGCCGCCCTCGCCGGGAAAGCCCTTCTTAAGGCCTGGGATGCGGCCGTCGCCGCGCTCTTCCTCAAGCAACTCGGCGCTCGCCGCACCGCGCAGCGCGGGCTTGCCGCCCTTGGTCGAAAAATAGAGCGCGGCGCGGGTATCCAGATCCAGCGCCCGACGCATGGCCTGCGCGTAGATGAGTGTCTGAGTATGGGGCGGCAACCAGCGCGGGTCGTCGATGGGGGCCTCGCCCGACTCCTCGTCGCGCACCGTGGGATCGGCGAGCTTAAACTCCTCAACGCCCGTGCGATGCTTGTAGTCGATTACCACGGCGCGATTCTCGGCATCCACATCCACGCGGTCGATGCGCCCGCCGAGCGGCCAGCCGGCATACTCGACCTGGAGCTCGTTGAACGCAAACTCCAGGTAGCGCGGCGCGAAGGGCGCGAGCGCCTCGGACTCGTAGGCAAGAACGCCCTCCAGCTGCGGCAAAATCTCGGCCACCTGGCGCTCCTCCACCGGGGAGAGCGGCACGAGCGGGCCCTCGGTACCGCGCTTGCCCGCATGCTCGGCCAAGGTCTCGTCAAAGACCTCGCGCAGCAGCTCCTTCGCGCGTGGCAGATTCATGGGTGTCACGCGCTCCATGCCCTCCTGGGGCAGACGGGCATGCAAGTGTTCCAGCACGTCGTGGACAAAGTTGCCCTTCTCCATATTGCCAAAGCCAGCGTCGATCGACTGGGGCTTCACGCGGTACGAGACGAACCAGCATAGCGGGCAGGTCGAATAGGCCTCGATCTGCGAGGCAGACGTCAGGCGCGGCACCAGCGGCGCATCCTCGCCCTCGCCATCGCGACGACGCAGGACCAAATACGGAATGGCTTCATCGCTCAGATGCTGAGGAGCTTCGCAGGTCACGCGCTCGCGCCTAAGACCTTCGCCTGCCGCGGGATCGAAGTCCCTTACGATATCGCCCTCACCCACGCACTTCGCCTTGTCGGCGCCAGCGGCCTTAGCGTCGTCAGCGGCCTTGTCGGCGTCAGCGGCCTTAGCATCGTTAGCGGCCTCGGCATGCGCCCGAAACTCGGTCCACACGGCAGCCGGGTAGCACTCGCGCGCCTGGCGATCGTGCGTCACGCGGGCGAGCGTAACCGGACCGCGCGCGGCCTGCATCGCGCGGCCAAAGCGCACGCGCAACAAGGCGGCAGGCTCAAGCGTCACACCGCTGCGATCTAACTCTGCCGCCAGCGTTGCCAGCGGGCCCTCCTCATGTGAGAGCGGATAACTGTCCAGGTCGACGTCGGCAAACAGCACGGCATCGTAGCTGCCGGGGCGCAGGGCCGCCGCATCGGCAAGCGAAGTAAAGCGAACCTGGGCACGTGGCGCACGGTCAACCTCGTAGGTCTCGTAATCGTAGGCGGTGCTACGCTTGTCCACCTTGGTGCGAATGCCATCGAGCACGGGCACGGTCGCGGCCTGCGACACGTCGAGCGCGCGAGCATCGTTCATAAGGATGTCGATCGCGTGGCGCAGCAGGGCCACCTCCGCCTGGCGACGGGCCTGACCGTCGAGACCACCAAGCGCGCGATCGGGCAGTGCCTCGGCAACGGCAAGCATGGCCTTGAGCGCCGTCACGGGCTTGTCGCGCCACAGCGCCTGGAACACGTCCGAGACCACGCACGGCACGTTCTTAAACCAGTTCTCGTCGCTCGCCGCTTTACGCGCGCCCCTCACCTGGCCCTGCACGCTCTGCAGCAGGCTCTTGACGCCCGCAGTGGTCTTGCTGCGCGACAGTCGCATGTTCTTATCGAAGGTACGGGCATTGACGGCATCAGCGCCCGAAAGCGGACTGTAAATCCAGTCGGTAAGCTCCGGCGCGGGCCACCACTCAGTCTTAGAAGCTGCCCCTTCGTCGGCGGCCTTCATACGCTCGATCAGGTTGGCGAGCGCCGTGAACTGCCTGCCCGCAATGGATTGAGAAAACGCCGTAAACTCAGTCGTCTCGGCCGCAATGTGACGCGCCGCCAAACGAGCAGCGAGTTCGCCGAACAGCTGGGGCGCCCGGGCGGAAACCACGAGCACGCGCGCGGGGTCGGCGTTCGTCGCGGCGCCGTCGCGCGACACGGACTCCTCACATGCCGCGACCAGGTTCTCGAGAGCATCCACATAAGCGCGGGCGCGGGCATGGGGGCCGGCCACCTCTATAAAAAAAGGCTGAGCAACAGGCGCAGAAGCGGTCTCGGACGCGCCGGCGTCCTCCCCCAACGGGGCGGCCTCGAACAGCACACCGCGGGCATCAAATGCCGCGGCAAGCTCCTCGCGCATCGCCGCCTGCTCGCAGGCAAGCAGTACGACGACCTCTCCCCCATTGTTCGCCACGGCAGACAGCAGCTCGAGCAGGCCGTGCGTAAACGACGTGATACCGCGCACGCATACGGCGCGGGTGCACGCCGGCAGGTTATCGGCCAGGGCATCGGCCATAATGTCAGCCGCCTCGCAGGGCTCGACCATATCTCGACGGTCCAAACCGCGCGCATAGGCGCACAAAAGTTCAAACACGCGAGCCTCGGCGTCGCTTTTGGGCTTGGGCTTGCAAACGTTGTCGCAGCAACGCTCGGTGCCTGTCCCTGCCACACCCGGCAGCACATCGCGAGCCATACGCGCGAGCATACGCACCGTGCCCTGGCTGCGCGAAAGCGGCTGCAGGTCGGCGTCGTCGAGGCGCGCTACCATGTCCGAAAACAGCATCTGGCGCTGCAGGTTGTCGACGAAACCGCGCCCGTCGCCCAAAAGCTCCCAAAGCGAGCGAAGCCACGATGTAGGCGTCTTGTAGTCAATACCCAGCGAAACGCCGGCTTCCGCCGCATCATGACGGCACAGGTCGAGCTCAGCAAACGTTGGCGCCAGCAGCACGGCACGCCCGTGGCGGGCAATAAGGTCGGCAAGCAGCGCCGCCTCGGCATCGCTCAAATCCGCGCCGGCGTTGGTGGTATAGATTCGAACAGGCATGGTCCTCCACTCAAACCGTTCGCAATATTCAATGTTTCCATCCTACCCGCCCGCGCGGACAGATTTGCCCCACGCCAACAGATTTGACCCCTTGGAGACGGAGGAAAATGGATCACCGAGGAGGTCAGTCTAACCCAGCGATCCGTTTTCCTCCGTCCCCAAAGGATCAAAAAACCGCCCCCGAAGGGACGGTTCTGCGCAATTCGTTTGTTGCCGCTGGCCTACTCGCCATCCTCCAGTTTGATGAGGATCTTGCGATAGCCGCCGTACTCGCCGTTGAGTGCCTTTGAAACGCGGCTCACCGTAGTGGACGAAGCGCCGGTGCGGGCCTGAACCTCAACATAAGGCTCGCCCTCATCCAGATAACGCGCAACCTGCAGACGTTGCGAAAGATCGCAGATCTCGCGCGGCGTGCAGATATCGGTCAAAAACGCCTGGATATCCTTCTCGTCATCCAAAAGACTAAATGCGTGGACCAGCTGCTTGACATCAGGCTTGTCAAACATGTTCTCGATATTCATCGATCACCGCCAAACCCGCCATAAGGCATCGAAGTTGATACTGACATCGGGCATCGTTCGCCCGTTCTATGCAATAGGGCAACGCCTGTGGCTTTTGCCCGTAGCAGTGTAGCACACCACCAAACTAAAGCGACAAGACTCTCTGCCAGCGGCGCGTTTTTCAGGACGAACGCCGTTTTGAAACCGAATGCGCACGTAAGCTCCACGAATATCTGAGACAATGGGCGGCCGAACAAGGCGGCACACCCGAGCGGCCGTCCAAGCTGCCGCAGCAAACCGCTTCACGCGACACCGACGCACCCTGCGCAAGAAAGGATTCACACCATGCGCTTTATGCTTAACTGGCTCTTTACCTCGATCGCCATCGCGATTGCCACGTTCCTCGTCCCCGGCATCCAGCCCTTCGGTTTTGCCGAGGCCTGGGTCTGTTTCGCCTTCGTGGGACTGTTCCTGAACATCGTCGATTCGCTCGTCAAGCCGTTCCTGACGGTTATCTCGCTGCCGCTCACGATCATTACGCTGGGTATTTTTCAGCTCGTAGTCAACAGCTTTATGCTCGAGCTGGCCAGCTATCTGTCGGTCAATCTGCTGGGCGCGGGTATCTCCATCGCCAGCTTTGGATCGGCCTTTATGGGCAGCATCCTGGTGTCCATCATGCGCAGCATCCTCGACAGCATCGCCGAGGGCTAAAACGGCCATTCCGGCCGCGCCCGTCTCAACAGCCCAAAACGAAGGCCGCCCATCGCAAAAATGGGCGGCCTTCTTATTTGCCAAGTCTCAAAGGGCGAGAGAATCTGCCATTTCCACCCCGTCCCCAAATGGCAGGTGGGCTAGATCACGTAGTCGTAGCCTTCGTTGGGAGCGACAAGTTGATCAAGCGTCACACCGTCGAGGTAGTCGTTGATGAGCTTGTCCAGGTTCTTCCAAACATCGAGTGTAGGACACTCATCAGATCGCGAGCAACCTTTGCAGTCGCCGTCCAGGCATGCGACCGGTGCTAGGCTACCCTCGGTCAGGCGCAGGATCTCGCCCACCGTGTACTGCTCGGGCGGGCGCGTGAGCACGTAGCCGCCGCCCTTGCCGCGCATGCCCGAGAGCATATTGGCGCGCACGAGCGTAGCCAAAATGTTCTCCAAATATTTCTCCGAAATCCCCTGACGCGCGGCGATCTCTTTGAGGGGAATGCGGCCTGCCGCCTGATGCTCGGCCAAGTCGACCATAACGCGCAGGGCATATCTGCCCTTTGTGGAAACCAACATATATATTGCTGCCTTTCGGTCTTTTAATTCGTAGAAATTCTAGCCGAAATATTGGTTTTGAAAATACCTATTCCCGTCAAGATGGTTAATCGACTCGTAATAATCTTCTATTTCCTATTGCATTACTAGGCTTTAGTGCCTACTATGCTTGCCAACAGCAAAACGAACAACCCATAAGGTTTGTGGGTTTCGCTGCTACCCACGCCGTAAAACCACACGGTATCCAGTCATTTGAACACTTTGGAGGTTCACCATGAGCAAGGTTTACACGTCCATCGATCAGCTTATCGGCCACACCCCGCTCCTGGAGCTCACCCACTTTGAGGCCGATGAGGACCTCAAGGCCCGTGTGCTCGTCAAGCTGGAATACTTCAACCCCGCCGGCTCCGTCAAAGACCGCGTCGCCAAGAACATGATCGACGAGGCCGAGAAGGCCGGCAAGCTCGTGCGCGGCGGCGACTACACCATCATCGAGCCCACGAGCGGCAACACCGGCGTCGGCATCGCCTCGGTGGCGGCCGCCCGCGGCTACAAGGTGATCATCACCATGCCCGAGACCATGTCCGTTGAGCGCCGCAAGCTTATGCAGGCATATGGCGCACAGCTCGTGCTCACCGACGGCTCCAAGGGCATGAAGGGCGCCATCGCCAAGGCCGAAGAGCTGCAGAAGGAGACGCCCAACAGCATTATCGCCGGCCAGTTCGTGAACCCCGCCAACCCCGCCATCCACAAGGCCACGACCGGCCCCGAGATCTGGGAGGACACCGACGGCAAGGTCGACATCTTCGTCGCCGGCGTTGGCACCGGTGGCACCGTGACCGGTGTGGGCGAGTTCCTCAAGGAGCAAAACCCCGAGATTCAGGTCGTCGCCGTCGAGCCCGCCACCTCCCCGGTGCTCTCCAAGGGCCAGGCCGGCCCGCACAAGATCCAGGGCATCGGCGCCGGCTTTGTGCCCGACGTCCTCGACACCCAGGTCTACGACGAGATCATCCCCGTCGAGAACGACGACGCCTTTGCCACCGGCCGCGCCGTGGGCCACAAGGAAGGCGTGCTCGTAGGCATTTCGTCCGGCGCCGCCGTGTGGGCCGCACTGCAGCTGGCCAAGCGCCCCGAGAACGAGGGCAAGACCATCGTGGCGCTGCTCGCCGACACCGGCGAGCGCTACCTATCCACGGCACTCTTCCAGGACTAAGGTCTGTTGCCCATAGGTTGAGCCCAGGATGAACCGGTCTCCTCTCTCCCGGCAGTCTGAGCCCATCCCATCAGGGCGCCCCACGAGTCGTCCGAACTTGCTACAATGTCTGCGGCGCGGAACCAGCCTCCCGCGCCGCTTTTCTTTTTTGGCCACATGCCACCAAGGAGAACCTCCCCATGCACAACAAGCGCGTGCTCGTCGCCATGAGCGGCGGCGTCGATTCCAGCGTGACCGCGTATCTGCTCAAAAGTCAGGGTTACGAATGTGTCGGTGCCACCATGCGCCTCACCTGTCCCGCGCCCGATCCCGTCACGGGCATGAGCAAAGTCAATCGCGACATCGCTGACGCGAAGGCCGTCGCCGGGCGCCTGGGAATACCCCATCACGTGCTCGACTTGCAGCAAACCTTCGACCGTAACGTGATCGAGCGCTTTGTGAACGCCTACCAGGAGGGGCTGACGCCCAATCCGTGCATCATCTGCAACCGCCACATTAAGTTTGGCGCGCTGCTCGATGCGGCGCTGGATATGGGCTGCGACTACATCGCCACGGGCCACTATGCCAAAACGAGCCATGCGCCCGACGGCACCTGGCAGCTGCATCGCGGCGAAGATCCAAAAAAGGACCAAAGCTACTTTTTGTATTCGCTTACGCAGGAGCGCCTGGCGCGCACGATTTTTCCGCTGGCAGGGCTGGACAAAGAGTGCGATGTGCGCCGCATTGCCGCCGAGCAGGGCTTCATCAACGCCCAGAAGGCCGAGAGCGAGGATATCTGCTTTATCCCGGACGGCGACTATGCGGGCTATATCGAGCGCCGCTGCGGACACGCCGCTGCACCGGGCGATATCGTGTGGCGCGACGGCAGCGTGGTCGGAAGCCACAATGGCGCCTTGCGCTATACCATAGGCCAGCGCAAGGGCCTGGGCGTCGCGATGGCGCACCCCGTGTACGTAACGGGCGTCGATGCCGCCAACAACATTGTGCATCTGGGCGAGGCCGAGGACCTGACGGCCACAGCGCTCACAGCCAACGACTGGATTTGGAGCGCCCCTGCCGACCACATGGAGGCCGAGCTGGATGCCGGCGGCATTCGCGTGGGCGCCAAATACCGCTACCGACAGAAAGACCAGGCAGCAACCCTTACGCGTGATGAAGACGGACAAATGCTGCTAACTTTTGACGAGCCGCAGCGAGCCATCGCCCCCGGCCAGGCAGTCGTAGTCTACCGCGGCGACATCGTCCTGGGCGGTGGCACGGTGGCCGGCGCACTTAAGTAGCCGCGGGTTTATCGCTGCACGTGTCGAAGTACCTCAACAGCGGCACCAACCTCGATTACGCGACGCTCGAGGCCGCGGCGGATGGCCTCGAGTCGACCCTCCGCCGTGGCCCATTTGCTCTGCGAAAGAATCTCGATCGCTTCATCAACAAATCCGTTGAGCCGCGACGAATCGAACCAATCGAGCAAATCCGCAAGCGCCAGCTGGACGGAAGGGTCGGGCCCAAACGGCTTAGCGGAAAACCCAAACTCCCCAGCTGCGAGCACGGCAGTTGGTACGTTGTACCACAGGCAGTTGCCGCTATCGAACAGCGGAGCAGGTTTTATCTCCAGGGTGTCGACATTGCGGATGATGCCGAAGTTTCGCCAATGGCGGTCGCTGTTGGCCAAAAGGGCATCGCAGACAATCATCTGCGACATAGACCTTCTCACAGCGGCCTCATCGACACCATGCTTGCCGAGGTAGCAACAGTATCGATCGTATGTCGAGTTTCCCCGCTGGCTACCAAATGCGCCCTTAACGTAAACAGCCGGAACATATTCCTCGCGGCCGTCAAGAAAGTCGTCGCACAGACACACAGGGCCATCGAACATGCGCTCAACCGTGTAAGGAACAAACTCCCCCTTGGAAAGCAAGCGACGATGCAGAGCCGTTGCAACTGCCTCGTTAAAGGGCCGTTGGTCGTCCATCCCGCACCCTTTAGCCAAAACGCGAATGCCGTTTCGGATCATCCACGATTTAGGGAGCTCGCCCTCGGACGTGTTATCCGGATTATTTAGACCGATGCCTTCCAGCCAACCCGAACGCTCTTCGGGCGCCGATCGCTCAAATTCGTTCTCAAAGTAATTGATGCTTTGCCATTTGAGTTCGGCGCAATCGGCCGGCCGCAGCCAATAACAATCCGAAAGCGATAAGCCCAGGCACCGAACCGGAACCTCGATGCCACTGGCAATTCCCAGTTCACGATAGCGCGAGACGAGTCCAGGGCGAACGTCAGGCACCGACCGATGGCTCCACCACACGTTGAGCTCCCGTTTATTCACCGTAGGAGAAGAGCTCGAGCATGTGCCAAACGGCATTCGTTGCGCATCGAGGACCTCGGCGATTTCGAAGGGAAACTCACGCGTCGGATCAAATGAGACATGCGCGACCTCATGGTCGGCCGACATCAGCGTAAACTTGCGTCCCACATCGGCCGCAGGACGGCGTCCTCGCTTGCGGACCTTTTGGTAGGCGGTCGCAGAATTGTACTCGACCATCTTCCGGCCGCCCACAATATCGCACACAAGCGTCCCCGATGCGGCAAGTTGCGATATGCGGGCTTTCGTAACGCCCAACAGGCGGGCGGCATCACCCATAGATAAGTACTCAGACGTATCCATACACCGCATCACCTCGTTAAGTAATTTACGTGTTTAATTAATAGATTACTTACATCATAATACTAAACGACCTAAAGCGAAAAAAGGCCCGAGAAATCGGGCCTTAGCGATTGGTCAGCCGAGTCGCAAACTGCTTCCTTAGCGCTGCACGTAGGCGCGGACCAGCTCAAAGGTGTTACGCACACCGTCGATGTGGCTGCGCTCGTAGTTGTGGCTCGCGTACACGCCGGGGCCGATCAGGCCGTGACGGATGTCGTAGCCGGCAGAGAGCGTGGCCTCGACGTCCGAACCGTAATGCGGGTACACGTCGATGGCGTAATCGAGCTTAAGCTCGCGCGCGATATTGGACAGCGTGGTCACCAGATCGTAGTTGTAGGGGCCACCCGAATCCTTGGCGCAGATCGACACCATGCGCTCGGTGCAGCCCAGGTCGTCACCCACGCAGCCCATGTCAACGCTGATCATCTCGCGCGTGTCGGCCGGCACGAAAGCGCCGCCGTGGCCGACCTCCTCGTACACGGTAAAGAGCAGGGACACCTTGCGCGAAAGCGACACCTCGCCGTCAGCAACGGCGCGGGCCAGACCCAGCAGAATCGCCGCCGACAGCTTGTCATCCAGAAAGCGGCTCTTAATGTAGCCGCTTTCCGTCACCGTGGTGCGCGGATCCATGGCGATGATATCGCCCGTCTGAATACCCAGCTCGAGGACATCATCCTTGCTATCGACGTTCTCGTCGAGCAGGATTTCCATGTTCTTCTCGATGGTCTTAACCGGCTCATCGGCCACATGCGCCGAAGGCTCGGTATTGAGGACCACGCCCGTGTAGACATTGCCATCGCGCGTGTAAACGGTGCAGTTCTCGCCATCGGCCGTAGACCACTGGTGCCCGCCGAGCGTCGTGGGGCGCAGGCGACCATTGTCCTTAATGGAGCGTACCATGGCGCCCAGGGTATCGACATGGCTCGCCAGTACGAGCGACTCACCCTCGCCACCAAGCTCAACCAACACGTTGCCCTTATTGGAGCGCTCGGGGCCAAAGCCCATATCGCGC
>CAJJZM010000019.1:0-23376 GCA_905197595.1 uncultured Collinsella sp. | reverse complement strand
ATGAGGATGAAATTGAGCGGTATATCAAAGCGCTGGTTGAGGCTCAGCTGGAGCGGTTGAGTCATCCGGTGCTCCATGCCGTGCAGGTTGAGGAACTCGAGGTGCTCCCCGGACGCCGCAACCTTATGATTACCATACCGGGCGTGAGCGACGAGCCGCGGCTGGTCTATATCTGCCACATGGATACCGTCACCTTGGGCGACGGCTGGGATACAGGCATTCCGCCGCTCGGAGCAATCGTGCGTGACGATAAACTCTATGGCCGCGGTGCCTGCGATATGAAGGGTGGCCTGGCCTGCGCCATTTCCGCACTGTTCCATACGCTCGAGCGCATGACGGCAAGCGGTGAGCTGCCCCGACGTGGCTTTTCGCTCATCTGCTCGGTCGACGAGGAAGACTTTATGCGTGGCTCCGAGGCGGCCATTGATGCCGGCTGGGTCGGTTCGCGCGAATGGGTGCTGGACACCGAGCCCACCGACGGACAGATCCAGGTGGCGCACAAGGGGCGCACATGGTTCGAGATTGAGATGGCAGGCGTCACGGCGCACGCGAGCCAGCCTTGGAAGGGCGCCGACGCCGTCGCCGCCATGGCAGAGGTCGTCTGCGCGTTGCGCCGCGCGTTCATGGCGCTGCCCGTACACGATGAGCTGGGGCCATCGACCATCACGTTTGGACAGATCGAGGGCGGCTACCGCCCCTATGTCGTGCCCGACCATGCCAAGGTCTGGGTCGATATGCGCCTGGCCCCGCCGACTGATACGGCCGCCGCGACGCGCATGGTAGAGCAGGCCATCGCCGGCGCCGAAGCCGCGGTCCCCGGCTGCCATGGAAGCTATACCGTGACAGGCGACCGCCCCGCCATCGAGCGCGATCCAAGCTCTCCCCTTCTGGCTGCACTCAAGCGTGCCGCCGATGACGTGACGGGCACAGACACGACCGTCGGCTTCTTTACCGGCTACACCGACACTGCCGTCATTGCCGGCAAGACAGGCAACCGCAATTGTATGAGCTACGGCCCCGGCTCGTTGGCGCTCGCGCACAAGCCCAACGAGTATGTGCCCCATGCCGATATCGTTCGCTGCCAAAACGTGCTCATCGCGCTTGCCGATCACACGCTCTGGGACGCAAGCGGCCAAGTTGGGGCATAATAAGCCGCGAACAAACCGACTCGCGCGTTAGGACCGCCCATGAAAGCACTTCCGTTTCCCTGCATCCGCCCAGCTCAGGACCGCGTGCTCGAGGCGCTGCCTGCGATGGGCGGTATCCTGAGCGGCAACGACGCCCTGCGCGGCGCCATTGCTGACGGCCTAATGCTCAAGGATCCAGGCGCGGCGTATTACGTGTACGAGTGTTCGGGAGAGCTGGGACGCGTGACGGGCGTTGTGGCAATTTGCCCGGTTGGTGTACTGACGGACGACAACGCGTCCTCCGCAGATGCGGCCGCAGCCGCCCGCGCAATCGCCGAGCTTAAGGTGCAGCCTCGCCCTGTAACGCTCGCCTACGAAGCCTCGCCCGTCATGGATATCATCCTCGGCGCCGCCAAAGAAGGCGCGTCGCTCTATGCCGTCACCGACCCCGCCGGCATTACGCACCGTGTGTGGGAGGTCAAGCGCGAGGACGCCGTTGCTGCCATCCGTGCCATGCTCGATCAGGCACCCGACCCCGTGTTCGCCGGTGACTCCGCCTATGCCGCCGCACTGGCTGGGGCATCGCAGATTCTGGCCGATGAGGCCCGTGCCGCCGGAACGTACACCGGCAAAGAGCCGTTCAACTTTGCCGTAGCTGCGCTCTTCCCCGCCGCGCAGGTCAGCGGCGGCGCGCCGCAGGTTCCGACGGGTCTGCTCACTCACCAGATCTCACGGTTCTAGCGGACTCAAACGCGAAGCTGGAAAACCCAGCATCCAAACAAACAAGGGGCGGGGATGCAATGCCCGTGCATGCATCCCCGCCCCTTTCGCATCAAACAATTTCGCCGGCAAACCGCGCCGCAACGCCAGCGCTACCCGCGCTGCGGGCCTACTGCCGCTACAAGCGGTTCAAGCCCCAGCTCGCGCGCGTAATCCTCCTGCGTAAAGACTTCGACCAACTCAAACGTGTCGGATTCGTCGTCAAACGCAAAGTGCAGCACCGAGCAGTTGCCCGGCACGCGATCGCGCTCGTCGGCCGCCGCACCCTTCACGTGATCCATAAACTCCTTGATAGCCGAGCCATGGCTTACCGCGAGCACACACGTATGGTCCGGACGCTGCATGAGTTCGGTCAGCGTCGCCACCATGCGCTCGCGCACCTGGATCTGGCCCTCGCCGCCAAATTGACGATAGAAATCGCGCCACGGGCGCTCGGGCATAAGCATCACGCGCTCGGCCTCAAAGTCGCCAAAGAACCACTCACGCAGGCCGTCCAGGCGCTCGTACGCCAAGCCCGGCCACAAGTTGGCGATAGTCTGCTCGGTGCGATGAAGCGTGGAGGTGTAGGCATGATCGGGCTCAATGCCGCGCGCACGTAAAAACATGCCGGCGCGCGCCGCCTGGTCGCAACCCAACTGCGTAAGCGGCGAGTCACTCCACCCCTGAATGATACGCTTAAGGTTGAATATCGTCTGTCCATGACGGACCAGATACAGATCTTTATTCATAGGGGTCCTTTCGTTCGTTACCAACCCAAGAGCGAAAACGCCCCGTCGCAATAGCCAAAATGAAGCACGGCACCGTTGTCGGGTAGCTCTCCCCCGCCAGTCACATACTCAAGAAACTCCTGGCAGGCTGAGCCGTGGGAAACCGCCAGCACGCAGTCGTGCTGCGGCCGGGCCATAATACGGGACAGCGCCGCGACCATGCGCGACTGAAGCTGCACTTCCGACTCGCCGCCAAAGGCCACCGGATAATCGCCCCAGGGCTGCGGCGGCATCTCGCGATTTGATGTGCCCTCCAGCGAGCCAAAATGCCACTCACGCAGGTCATCGACCAGCTCAATGGAACGGCCCTCGCCAACGATAAGCTCGGCCGTATGCCGCGCCCGGCCCAACGGCGAGGAATACACATGATCAAAGGCCACGCCACGCGCCGCAAACGCCGTACGCGCCGTCAGCGCCTGCTCGCGCCCGCGCGCCGTAAGCGGCGAATCGTGCCAGCCCTGCAAAATGCTCTGCACATTGAGCTCAGTCTGCCCATGCCGCACCAAATACAGATCTGCCACACGCTCTCCCCTCGTACCACCACAAAGGGGACAGGCACCTTTGTGGTGGTTTACCGTCTGATCACGCCGCGGTGACGCTCAGCTACACCAGCACGTCGGCGAGCGGGCGCTTGGGTACGTGGTGCACCTGCGCATCGTCACGCCAGTAATTAATTGAGCCGTCGGGGTTGGAATCGATCGCATCGATCATCTGCGTCTCGGCCGGCACGCCAAAAGCCATGATCAGCTTGAGCTCATACTTGTCGTTATCGAGCCCCATAGCATCGATCGCGTGGGGCGTAAAGGCCTTGAACATGCAGGCTGCCACCTCGGGCGTGGCGCTGCGAGCGGCGAGCATCATCGTCTGCGCGGCAATGCCCGTGTCGACCTCGGTGATGGGCGCGGCGGGCTTACCCGGAACAGCGCGCTCGGCAAGAATCGCGATGTAGCCGGTCGGACGCTCGCCCTCGGCAGGACCCGGCCAATCCTTGAGCGCACCGGCCCATGCAAGCTCGTCAAATACACGCGCGCAGTCCTCTGCACCGCTTACCACATGAAAACGCAGACGCTGAGCATTGGCACCGCAGGGAGCCAGGTGCGCCAGTTCCGCCAGCTCGAGCAAAAACTCGCGCGGCACGCGCATGGACTCGTCAAAGCGACGGCACGTACGGGCACGACGGACCAGCGCATCAAACGCTTCCAGACCGAGCTTTTCGCAGCCCTGCTTTGCCATCGATTCTGCGCTTACCGGCGCTGCGGGAACTGCTTCGTTCATAGGGACCCCCAATTCAAGCCAATTGTCTTTAGGAAAATCTAACCTAAAACGTAGGCAATAACGAACAGGGCTGCAATGTTCTACACCTGTTGAATAGAAAATCGCGACGTGGGGAACAACGGAAACAATTCGGGACCTTTGGGTTACGTTTCGCCCTCCCCGACCCATACGCCAGCGCCTTTAAGCGATACTGGTTGTAACGATCAAGGCTTACGCCGCACGGAAAGGAGACATTATGGGCATCTTTAAGAACGATGACCAAAAATCGAGCCAGTTTGGATTTGACGAGAAAAGCATGGCGGGCAAAGCCGTCAAGGCCGTACGCTGGATCTACGCCATCACGGGCGTCTTAGCACTCATTGCTGGTATCGCGCTGCTTTTTGCACCCGCCAAGTCCCTCGTCTTTTTGACGACCGTCCTGGGTTTTTACTTTGTAATCACTGCTGCCATCAGACTGTTCACTGCCATTTTTGAGCCGCTGCTGCCCACCGGCTGGCGCGTGACGAGCATCATCTCCAACCTACTCATTATCTTGGGCGGCGTCATAATCCTGCGCAACCAGGCCTTCTCGACCGCGACGCTCACCACGATGGTGGTTATCGTGGCCGGCTTTGGCTGGATTGTCGAAGGTGTCATGTCCATTCTGGAGTCCGAGCTTTCGTCCAACCGCGCCCTCGCCATCCTGAGCGGCGCACTTTCCATCATCGCCGGCATGTTCGTGTTTATCTATCCGCTGTGGTCGGCCAAGATGCTCGTCATCTTTAGCGGCGCCGCGCTGCTGGTGTTTGGCGTAACGCTGATTGTTCGCGCTATTCAATTTGGCAAACTGGTGCGCTAGATGCCACGAACGCTCTTTATTGATGCAGACGCCTGCCCGGTCACGCGCGAGTCGATTGACTGCGCGCGGCGGGCGGGCGTCGCCGTTGTTATCGCCGGCAACAGCACGCAAAACCTGGAACGGCACATTCGCCGCGACGACCCGCGCGATGCCGAGCACGCGCGACGCGGCTTTTGGGTCACGACGCTCGACGTGAGCGTGGGCGCCGACAGCGCCGACTTTGCCATTGTCGAACGCCTGCAGGCGGGCGACGTGGTCGTGACGCAGGACATTGGCTTGGCGAGCATGGTGCTCGGGCGCAATGCCGCCGCTATCGGTGTGCGCGGGCGCGTCTACGACAAAGCAACCATCGACATGCAGCTGTTTATTCGCCACGAGGAAAAGAAGGTGCGCCGCGCCGGCGGACGCACTCGCGGACCGGCGGCATTTACCAGCGAAGACCGCGCCCGCTTTAAACGCAACCTCACCGAGTTGCTGCACTAACCAAGGTAGGTTTTTGGGACATGTCCGGAAATCTACCTATTTGTTTTGGCGGCGGGGAATGCCCTGGTCACAGAGGTAGATCGTAAGACATGTCCCAATAATCTACTTAAAGGCCAACGGCGGAGAGGATGAGGCCCCAGCCAGCGCCGATGACGTACATCATGATCAGGAACACGGCATTTTCGCGGGCGCTGCGGTTGGTGCGGAACAGCACCAGATAACCCACGCCGGCGGAAATGAGCGTGCCGGCGAGCATCGGGGCCAGCTGCAGCGCGCCTTCCAGGTACAGTTGCGTGATGACGACGCTGGCCGAGCAGTTGGGGATCAGGCCGACGAGTGCCGAGCCCAGGACCGCAAGCGTCTCGTTGCCGCGCAGGAACTGCTCGATTGCGGACTCGCCGAACGTCTCGAGCACGGCAACCAGAATCAGCGTCACCAGGAAAATGAATACCGATACCTGCACGGTGTGGGAGATGGCGCTGCGGATAATCGACAGGACAGGCGTCCCTTCGTGGGAATGGGAGTGACCGTGACCATCATGGTGTTCATATTCGCCCTCATGACCGTGATCGTGGCCATGTCCGTGTTCGTGCTCGTCCTCGTCTTCATCACAACCGCAATGGTCGCGCTCGCACAGCTCGTGGATGTGGTCGGCGCTCACGCCCGCCTCGGCCACCTCGTCGATGATGTCACCGCCAGTGTGGTCGTCGTGCGCGCAATTCACGTGGGCCGGGTTGGCCGCGGTTCCCAGCACGGTGCGGCGAATCGCCGCATGCGCGCGAGCGTTACGACGCAGGCCGCGAATGGCGGCGTCCACGATAAAGCCCGTGACCAGCGCGATCAGTGCCTTCGAAGCCAAAAGCATCGCCATGGTCTGCACGGGCACCTGCTCGGCGAGCAACAGCGGCAGCATCTCATCGGAGGTCGAAAGGAACACCGCCACCAACGTGCCCAAGGTCACGACACGACCGGCGTACAGTGTGGCCGCCATTGCCGAAAAGCCGCACTGCGGCACCATGCCCAGCAGCGAGCCAACCACGGGACCCGTGGCGCCGGCGCGCTTGATGGCCCCGTTAACGCGGTCGCCCGCGACGTGCTCCAAGGTCTCGAGGGCCAGATACGTCACCAACAAAAACGGCACCAGCGACAGCGTGTCCTTGCCGGCGTCGAGCAAAATATCAATCAGCAAATCCATGAAGGATGGAACCTTTCGTGTCTTTCGGCAGCATTGTAAAAGTCCTAGCGGTCAACTAGGGTATTGTAGTTGTCCCGGGCGCGGTGCCAATAGTTGCCCATGGTAAACTATCATCTCGCCACAACTCAGTAACCCCGAGCCGCGCGACGCGGCCCGTCCAAGGAGCAGCCTATGAACGTTTCGCAAGCACTCGAATACGAACGCCAACCGTTTATCCCTATGTTTATCTATGGCGATCACGGCGCCATGGAGTCCGAGCGCCAGAAGGGCGAAGAGGCCCTCAAGGTGCTCGAGACCGAGTACTTTACCGCCGAGGGCGACCCCAGCTTCGACTTTGCCACCGTGCGCGACCTGGCCGACCGCAACCGCGACCTGTGCGACCAGATTGGCGAGGCACGCCTGCGCAACGTGACGCCCGCGACGCTTTCGCGCGGCCTGTCCGATGCTGACACCTGCGCCGCCATCGGCAAGATGCAAAAGCGCACTGCCGCGTCCGTTATGCGCGAAATCCGCGGCGACCGCGACGCGCTCGGCGTGGCCTACGCCCGCAAACCCATCCAGGGCACCGTGCTCGGTATCGACATCGAGACCACCGGCCGTGCACCCGAGCGCGGCTATATCATCAACGTGGGCTGGGAGATCATGGAGCTCACCAGCGACGCCGTCCCGCACGACGCCGAGGCACACTACTGCGGCCTGCCCGACATCTACCGCGGCGAGGATGTACCGCTGTCGAATATCCACCACATCACCTGGGACGACATCGACGGCAAAACGCCCTTCCGCGAGAACAAGGAGCTGCAAAAGCAGCTGCTCAAGCTTATGAAGAAGTACCCGTACATGGCGCATAACGCCGCCTTTGAGGACAGCTGGTTCAAGATTCACCTGGACGGTTACGCCGAGGCACGCCGCGCGGGCAAGATCATTGTCATCGACTCGCGCCAGATCTGCCGCAGCCTGGACGCCGACGTGCGCTCGCTCCCCCGCGAGTCCGCCCCCGCCGCGCTCGAGAACTGGGCACGCCGTCGCGGCACCCTCGCGCCCGACGCCAACGAGCAGCATCTGGGTCTGGACGACACCGACCTCATGCTCCGCACGGTACAGGCCGAGTTCAACCTCAAGAACCTATTCGCGAAATAACCGATCCATCTGCGGGAGCGCCTGCCAGGCACAGTGCAATCCGTCTGGAGGCACCGGCACGCAGTAAACTAGGGCGCAGTCTTATGGCTGCACCCTAGTTTGCATCAAAACGAGCAAATTCGCGTGCTTCACATAGTCGGCAGGTTGGCCCACCTACTTTTTTCGAGTTGTTCGGCCAGCTGAACCACTAGTCGAGGCCCCTTGAACCGCAATCGAGCGCTATAGTCGCCCCAATTTCGCAACCAAGCCCCATAAATCTACCTGAATCAATTCGAATAGGACGTTGCGATCGCACCATTCGTATAGGATAAGGCCGAATAACTCAAATTATGTTGGTGAGGCATCTGAGCGGTCGGCAAAAACGCTTAGAAGCTACGAATCCGCAACTAAAGTTCACCAAAATGGGGCGGCCGACAGAAACCTCCCCAGCCGAAGCTGCCCCCCTCAATACGACAGCTCAAAACCCACCGTTCGCAGAAGATAAGCCGCGCCCCAATACCGTTGCCCGAAGTTTCGGGCGTATATGGCGTCCGCTATGCCATCATGCGCGTATGGGAATCGTTCTGTCACATACCACGGCACGCGCTGTATACCAAACAGTCAACTCGCTCGCAAGCTACGCGACCGATCCCATACCCATGGAAAAGATCAAGGTGTCTGCGCCGACCACGTCCGACCTGGAAGCGGCGCGAGCATGGCTCAACAGAAAGAATGTCGATTCTGAAAGCATCCATGTGCTGACGTTTTCCAATAATGCCAAAAGGCACCGCAAGGGCTGCATCTGCCACTGCACGCGCTATACGTTTGATGCAGAAAGCTACCTAGAACTCGAGCCGAACGTCCACATCGTCGATATCAAGCTGTGCGCGTTAGAAGCAGCAGCCGACCTCAACCTTTCGGAGCTCGTTGAGTATTACTTTGAAATCTGCGGCTCCTACGCGCTTGGAACGTCCGACGAAACTCAATATCGCGAGCGCCCAGCCCTAACCAGCGTTGAAGAGCTCAGAACCTTCTTTTCAGAGGCATCGGGGTATCGTGGATCTAATAAAGCACTTAAGGCACTTTCTTATGTACGCGAAGGCTGTCGCTCCCCACTCGAAACGGCGTTTGTCATGATGCTGACAATGCCCAAGTCAATGGGTGGCTTAGCCATACGCGCTATCAAAACGGACTATCCGATCCCAGTCCCCAAAAGATACGCCGCCCTAACGCGACGGACGGTTTTCTACCTCGACGCGCTGCTCGAAAATTCGATGACCGATATCGAATACAACGGCTTTTACCACGACGAGCCCGAACAGCAATCAATTGACGAGGAACGCCGAAACACGCTGCGAAACATGGGATATGCCGTTATCACAGTTAGTCGTCATTCGTTTTTCAAGCAGTCCGCTTTTAGACGGGTCATGGAAGCGATTCGCATTCGCGAGAAGATATGGCCCGGTCGACTCCCGGATAACTTCGCCATCCTGCAAGAAACTCTTCGTCAATTTGTCTTGCGGCGCTACTTCGAATACGGCCGCCGCGTCCTGGAGACACTCAAAGAAGAAGAGGCCGCCAAGCGCGAAATTGCAAGCCAATATCCGCAAGCTGATGACCCGAGCATCAACGATGTGCCAGAACCCGACGACATGCAACACGTCGGGGCCCTTGCTGAGGAAATCAATGGGCCTTGGGAAAGCGACATTTTCGCAAAAATCGATGAAAACCGCACGGAAGACGACACGATTATTGATCTAATTGAGAATTCGCTCTTCTAAAGGCGATCTCTGCGGATGTCCACCTACATTTTTCGACTTATTCGGCCACCGATGTGCCAGATTGGCTGCAGCAATGCTCAATATAACTTTAGATAAAACCGATTCTGCAGGAACTCCCGTAGAGGAAGAACTGATTCTCGCGGTATTTAACACGATAAAGTACAAATATGAACAGTTCTAATGCTTCTCAAGGTGGCTTTCTTAGCATGCTGGCCGAACATCTCGAAATATGTTGGCGAGCATTGCGTCGATGTCTCCCAACCCGCAGAAAATCGCCGAGGCGGCAAGCAGTCATCGAAATTATCGCAAATTGTATTGACATATGAACATGCGCTCATATAATCGAAAGTAAATTATATGAGCGCATGTTCATATGAAAGGATATTGCAATGAGCATCCGCGTTGATGAAACGAAACCCGACATCGAGGCCACCGAGCCCGTGATCCCCACCACCTGCTCGCCCGAGGACCTTCCCGACGAGGAGCTTCTCTACGACCTTGCCGACCTGTTCAAGGTCTTCAGCGACACCACACGCATCAAGATCCTCTATGCCCTCATGGGCCGCGAGCTCTGCGTGGCCGACATCGCCGAGGCGACCGCAACCTCGCAGTCGGCAGTATCGCACCAGCTGCGCACGCTTAAGCAGTCGCACCTGGTCAAGTTCCGCCGCGACGGCCGCAACATTCTCTACTCGCTCGCCGACGATCACGTCTACACCATGCTTAACCAGGGCATGAGCCATATCTGCGAATAGCAATCACCCACGGTATCAGCGCGGCCGGCACCCAGACCGCTAACACAGGGAAAGGAACCCACCATGAAAAAGCAGTTTAAGCTCGACGAGATCGATTGCGCCAACTGCGCGCGCGAGCTTCAGGACGAACTTGCCAAGCTCGAGGGCGTCAAGTCCGTTTCGGTCAACTTTATGACCCAGAAGCTGACGCTCGAGGCCGACGACGCCAAGTTCGACGAGGTCCTGGACCGCGTCGTTGAGTTCACCGCCGACGCCGAGCCGGACTGCGAGATCATTCTCTAACCCGCGCATACGTTGACCCGCGAGGCCGCGCTTGCCGCGGCCTTTGCTCGCGAAATTATATGAGCGAGTGTTCATAAACTCAAATGAGAGGTTTGAATCATGACAGCCGCCGATCCCAAAAAGAAAAAGAAGAAGCGCAAGAAGAAAGAGTCCCTTGAGCATAAGCGCAACCGCATCCTGGTAGCACTGGGCATTTTTGCCGTTGTTTATGCCCTCGACGAGCTCGGCGCCCTCGCTATCGCATTTGGGGAGCCCGGCAACATCTACGCCAGCTTTGTGCTGTTCCTCGTGCCGTTTTTGATTGCCGGCTACGACGTACTGCAAAAGGCATTCAATAACATCCGCCGCGGCAAGGCCTTCGACGAGAGCTTCCTCATGGCCGTCGCGACCATCGGCGCGTTTGCCATGGTGCTCTTCCCCGACACCGACCCGCACATGGCCGAAGGCGCCGCTGTCATGCTGTTCTACCAGGTCGGCGAGTTGTTCCAGGCATACGCCGTGGGCAAGAGCCGCAAGTCGATCAGTGCCATGATGGACATCGCGCCCGACTACGCTAACGTCGAGCAAGCCGACGGCACACTCGAACAGGTCTTTCCCGATGACATCGCCGTCGGCACCGTGATCGTGGTCAAGCCCGGCGAGCGCGTGCCTATCGACGGCGTCATCGTCGAGGGCGAAACCCAGCTCGACACCGCCGCACTCACGGGCGAGTCGGTCCCCCGCCCGGCCAAGACCGGCGACGATATCATCAGCGGTTGCATCAACATGACGGGCCTCATCCACGTGCGCACCATCAAGCCCTTTGGCGAGTCAACCGTCGCGCGTGTTCTGGAGCTCGTGGAGAATGCCAGCGAAAAGAAGGCGCGCACCGAGAACTTCATCACGCGCTTTGCCCGCGTCTACACACCCGCCGTCACTGGCGCTGCCGCGGTGCTCGCGCTTGGCGGCGGCCTGGTGACTGGCGCTTGGTCCGATTGGATCCTGCGCGGCCTGACCTTCCTGGTCGTCAGCTGCCCGTGCGCCCTCGTGATCAGCGTACCGTTGAGTTTCTTTGGCGGCATCGGCGGCGCGTCCAAGCTGGGCGTTCTCATCAAGGGCTCCAACTACCTCGAGACGCTCGCCGACGTGGACACCATCGTCTTCGACAAAACGGGCACCCTCACCAACGGCACGTTCTCAGTCGTCGCGGTGCACCCCGAGGCTGGCTATACCGAGCAGTCGCTGCTCGAAGTCGCAGCCCTTGCTGAGTCGTTCTCCGATCACCCCATCGCGCAGTCCGTGCGCGACGCCTACCAGGGCGAGGTCGACCCCAAGCGCGTGAGCGACTCCGCCAACGACGCGGGCCACGGCGTGACGGCAACCATCGACGGCAAGCACGTCGTCGTTGGCAACGCCAAGATGCTCGCCGCGGCCGGCGTTGAAGCACCGGACTGTGAGGTTGTCGGCACGATCCTCCACGTGCTCGTTGACGGCGTGTACGCTGGCCACATCGTGATTGCAGACACCGTTAAGGCCGATGCGGAGCAAACGATTCGCGACCTGCATGCCGCCGGTATCAACCGCACCGTCATGCTCACGGGCGACCGCGAGGAGGTTGCAGCGTCTGTGGCCAAGCAACTCGGTCTCGACGAGTTCCACGCGCAGCTCCTGCCGGGCGACAAGGTCGAGCGCGTTGAGGCGCTACTCGCGGCCGAAAGTGGCAAGGGCAAGCTCGCCTTTGTCGGCGACGGTATCAACGACGCTCCTGTGCTTACGCGCGCCGATGTGGGCATTGCCATGGGCGCCATGGGCTCCGACGCCGCGATCGAGGCCGCCGACGTGGTGCTGATGGACGACAAGCCGTCCAACATTTCCCGCGCGATCCGCGTGGCGCGCAAGACCATGTCGATTGTTTGGCAGAACATAATCTTTGCGCTGGGCATTAAGCTGCTGATCCTTGTGCTGGCAGCGCTGGGTATCGCCAATATGTGGCTTGCCGTCTTTGGCGACGTGGGCGTGGCGATCATCGCTATCCTGAACGCCATGCGCGCGATGGGTGTCAAGAACCTGTAGCGCCTGTGGTCCCTCCGGCCGGGACCGGGCTTGGTTTTGAAAACGTCCTCGACCAATGAAGCGCCCCCGTTCTGCTCCTTCGGAGCTACGAACGGGGGCGCTTCTGGTCTGCGGAGTGTTTTCAAAAACCAAGCCCGGTCCCGGCCTGCGGTAACGTTGCTGGCGGTTCTTGGGCATCGCTTGGTGGCGGGGTTCCTTGTCTGAGTTGGACTTGGTTGGCGGGGCTACTGGTCCCGGTCGCTGTCCCGTCCCAGCATCGCCCTCAGCTTCTCAAAGCTTTCCTCGCTCAGGCAGTGCTCCATGTGGCAGCCCTCTTGCGACGCGACCTCAGCCGAAACACCCGCATCCTCCAGCAGCCCCACGAAAAAGCAGTGACGCTCCCACATTTGGCGAGCGACCTCCAGACCACGCTCCGTCAGATGAACGTCGCGCTTGCCCATTTCGACATAGCCGTTGCTTTCCAACGTCGCCATGGCCTTGGAAACGCTCGCCTTGGTTACGCCGAGGTACTCCGCAACGTCGATCGAGCGCACGATGCCCTGACGTTCCGATAGAACGTAGATCGATTCGAGATAGTCTTCTCCGGATTCACGCAGGGCCATGGGCCGCCTTTCGCGATGGCTTCTAGTTAGCCTTTGGATACTTTTGCTTGATTTACTTTACCGCAAAAGTTGCCCATGTCTTACTACTTTGCCTAAAAGTTAGCCGTGTTTCACAAAACATGCGGGACGAAAACAAAATGGGGACGCCCCGCAAGGAGTGTCCCCAGCTGCCGGCAGAAAAGGAACGTCCCTAAGTGCCGGCCGCAGCTACAGTAGCCCAAAGTGCTTGGCGGCGTTGTAAATGCCGTCGTCGTCTACGGCGGTCGTAACGTAGGTCGCCGCGGCCTTCACGGTATCCTGCGCGTTGCCCATGGCCACACTTGTGCCCACGGCGGCAAACATCGACAGGTCGTTCTCGCCGTCGCCAAAGGCGATCGCCTCGCTCGCGTCGATGCCCAAGCGCTCCAGCGTCGCCGCCACGCCCAGGTCCTTGCCGCCGTTAGCGGGAATAATATCGCAGAACAGATCGCACCAGCGCGTAGTGAGCGAATGCGACACGGAATCGGTCACGATATGCTCGTCGGCCGGATCAACAAAGGCGCAAAACTGGTAGACCGGCGCGTCAAAGGCGTGCTCAAACGGCTCCTCATGGTAGACAATCCCCGCGTTACTGCCAGCCGTCACCACGCGCTCGGACAGGCGGTTCACAAACGAATTCTCGCCCTGCATGCACAGCGAGTCGTAGCGCCCCTCGGCCACCTGGCCCACGATCACCGCAACGTCGTCCGGGTCAATCGGACAGCTGCGGTAAACCCCCTCGGCATCAAAGCAGCGCTGGCCCGAAAGCGTAATGTACGCATCCCAACCCAAGTCGAACAGCCAATCGGGCATCTGGTAGGTCGGGCGACCCGTAGCAATCACGCATGCGATCCCCTGCTCGTGAAAGCTATCGAGCACCCGCTGCGCCGACGCCGGAATCCGGTGCGTCTTAAAGCTCAGCAGCGTGCCGTCGATATCGAAAAACGCGGCTTTGATCATCCTCGTCTACTCCTCGCCCTCGAGCTTTTCGCTCGCCTCGAGCCATGCCATCTCCAGCTCGTCCATGGCGGCGTGGGCCTCGTCGATCTTTGCCTGCTGCTCGCCCAGCGCCGTGTAGTTGGTGGGATCGACCTGAGCCATCGCAGCCTCGGCCTCCTCCACGCGAGCGCGCTGCGTCTCCATCTTGCGCTCGAGCGAGCTCACCTCGCGGCGGAGCTTCTGGCGCTCGGCGTTGGAAAGACCGTTGGGCTGCCCGCTCGTCTTGGGCTTTTCGGCCGCAACCGCTGCGGCGCCGGTGTCGAACGTGCCGGTCTTGGCACTCGGTGCGCCCACGGGCTCGCCCTCGGCAGTAGCGTTGCACAGGCGCAGGTACTGGTCCACGCCGCCGGGCATATGCGTCAGGTGGCCGTCGAGTAGCGCCCACTGCTGGTCGGTCACGCGCTCCATCAAGAAGCGGTCGTGCGTCACCAGGATCAGCGTGCCCGGCCAGCCGTCCAGCAAGTCCTCGACAATCGCCAGCATGTCGGTATCCAGGTCGTTGCCGGGCTCGTCCAGGATGAGCACGTTGGGCTCGTCCAGGATTGTCAGTAGCAGCGACAGGCGGCGGCGCTGACCGCCCGAAAGATCGCCGATGCGGCTCCAGAGCTGCTGCGTCGTAAAGCCCAGACGCTCGCAGAGCTTCTCGGGCGAAGTCTCCTTGCCGTCAATGACGTAGTACTTCTTATAGTGGCTGAGCACCTCGCGAATCGTGTCGCCCATGTAGGGCTCGAGCTCCTCGAGCTGCTGCGACAGCACGCCAAAGCGCACCGTCTGGCCAATCTTCACGCGGCCGCGCAGGGGCGCGATCTTGCCCTGGATCACGTCGAGCAAGGTCGACTTGCCGGCGCCGTTCTCGCCCAAAAGACCATAGCGGTCGCCCGCGCCGATGAGCCAGGTCACATCGGTGAGCACCTGCTTGGGCGCACCATCGGTATCCGCATAGCCGGCATCCACGTCGATGACATCGATGACCTGCTTGCCTAGGCGGCTCACGGCAAGGCGCTTGAGCTCCAGCTCGTCACGCACGGGCGGCACGTCGGCGATCAGCTCGCGAGCGGCATCCACGCGAAACTTGGGCTTGGTGGAACGGGCCTGGGCGCCGCGGCTCAGCCACGCGAGCTCCTTGCGCGCCATGTTGCGGCGGCGCTCCTCGGTGACGGCGGCCATGCGGTCGCGCTCCACGCGCTGCAGGATATATGCCGAGTAGCCGCCCTCGAAGGGATCGACCTGGCCGTCGTGGACCTCCCACATGCTGGTGCAGACCTCGTCCAAGAACCAGCGGTCGTGCGTGACCACGAGCATGGCGCCCTGGCCGCGCTGCCAGCGGGCCTTTAAGTGACGCGCAAGCCAGTTGATTGTGCGCATGTCCAAGTGGTTGGTGGGCTCGTCGAGCATGAGCACATCGTAGTCGCCAATCAGCAGGCGCGCGAGGTCCACGCGACGGCGCTGACCGCCCGAGAGCTCGCCCACCATGCCCTCCCAGGGCACATCGCTAATAAGACCGGCCAGAATCTGGCGCGTACGCGGGCTCGACGCCCACTCGTACTCAGGCGTGTCGCCCACAACGGCATGATGCACGGTATCGGTGTCGACAAGCTGGTCCTTTTGGCCGAGCAATCCGATCGTCGTGCCGCGGCGGTGCGTCACGCGGCCGTCGTCGGGTTCCAGCGTGCCGGCGAGTACACTCAGCAGCGTCGACTTGCCGTCGCCGTTTTTACCGACGATACCAATGCGGTCGCCCTCGCCCACGCCGAGCGTCACGCTATCGAAAATATGCTTGGTGGGAAACTCTAGGCTGATGGAATCGCATCCCAAAAGAATCGCCATATGCCCTGCTCCTTCGTAGAAATTCAACGTTGTCCATGATAGCAGCGAGCCCCACCCCAAACCACCACGAAGGTGCCTGTCCCCTTTGTGGTGGTCGTTTCGGTCGCAGAGCAAAAAGGCGGGCCATCTCGCAATAGAGATGACCCGCCTCTCCAATCAGTCCCGCGGCAACCGTGGCCGCCGCGGGCCTCAAGCATGTCCCGGACTAGGAGAACATGCCGGTGAGGTAATCATTCAGCCGCTTATCCTTGGGCCGTTGGAAAATCTCGTCGGTCTCGTCGTACTCGACCATATCGCCCATGTAGAAAAACGCCGTGCGGTTGGACACGCGCGACGCCTGCTCCATGTTGTGCGTCACGATGACGATGGCGCGGTCGGCCACGATCGACGACATGAGGTCCTCGATCGCCAGCGTCGAGATGGGGTCGAGCGCCGAGCAGGGCTCGTCAAACAGGATTACGTCGGGGTTGAGCGCCAGCGTGCGCGCAATGCACAGACGCTGCTGCTGACCGCCCGAAAGCGCGTAGGCGCTCTTGTCGAGCTTGTCTTTGACCTCGTCCCACAGCGCGGCACCGCGCAGACTCTCCTCGACTATGCGATCGAGCTCATCACGATCGGTGATGCCGTGGCGCTTGGGCGCAAACGCGATGTTGTCGCGAATAGACTTGCGGAAGGGGTTGGGCTGCTGGAACACCATGCCGATGGAGCGACGCAGCTCGTACGTGTTCTCGGTCTTGGTGTTCACGTTGCGCCCGCGGTAGTTGATCTCGCCCTCCACGCGACAGCGGCGAATCTCGCGATTCATCAGGTTGAGGCTACGCAAGAAGGTCGACTTGCCGCAGCCCGAAGGCCCGATGAGCGCCGTGATCTCACCCTTGTGGAAGTCGAGCGACGTATTGTGCAGCGCATGGTGGTCGCCATAGTACACGTTGACGTCCTTGGCGGAGAGCACGACCTCGTCGCTCACGGCCTTGCCGCTCACGCGCACGCGCCTCTCGCTCTCCCCCACGCTCGACAGAAAGTCCTGGGGGGTGTCGGACGTGGCCGCCTCGGTTGCGGGCGTTGCATTCATATCGCTCATTCGGCCGTCATCTTCCTTGCCAGTTGCTTGCCCACGATACGGGCGACTACGTTAAACAGCAGCACGCAAATCATCAGCAGTGCCGCGGTGCCCCAGACGATCTGCTGGGCCTCGGGGCTGCCCTCGCCATAGATCTTGTAGATGTGCACGGCCAGCGACTCGCCGGGACGGAACACGTTCCAGGCGCAGGTGGGGCTCGACAGGTTAAAGCTCAAGAAGTTGAGGCGGACCGGCGAGCTCATGCCCGAGGTAAAGAGCAGCGCCGCGGCCTCGCCAAACACGCGGCCGGCCGAAAGCACGATGCCGGTCACGATGGCGGGCATGGCCTCGGGAATCAGGATGTGCAGTGTGGCCTCCCAGCGAGTGAGGCCCATGGCCAGGCACGCATCGCGCTGGGCCTGCGGCACGTCCTCGAGCGCCTGCTGAATCACGCGCACCAGGATGGGGATGTTGAACATGGTGAGCGCGACGGCGCCGGAGATGATGGAGTACTTCCAGCCCAGCTGCACCGAGAACACCAGAAAGCCGAACATGCCGACGACGATGGAGGGCAGCGAAGACAACGTCTCGATGGCGGTCGAGGCGATGTCGCGAATGGGACCGTCGGGCGCGTATTCAACTAGGAAGACCGCGCCGCCCAGGCTGATGGGCACCGAGATGATCAGGGTAATCAGCAGCAGATAGAACGAGTCGAACAGCTGGTAGAGCACGCCGCCCTGCGTTCCGTTGGCGCGTGCGGGCTGCGTGAGAAAGCCCGGCTGGAACAGCGTCGAGATACCCTCGAACAGGATGTAGGCCACCATGGAGACGACGATAAGCATGACGATGGCGACAATCGCCGTCAGCACGCCCGTGGCGATACGGTCTTGCCTTTGGACACGCCCGAGTCTCGCCTCGTCGATGTGGATGCGCGTGCTAGCCACGAGCCTTCGCCCCCTTGCGGCCGATAAGGTGGATGATCAGGATAAAGATGAGGCTCATGCCCATCAGCAGCAGACCGAGCGCCCACAGAACGTCGTCCTGGGCCGAGCCCTCGGCATAGACCGCCATGGACGTGGTGAGCGTGGTGGTAATGGTCGAGGCAGGCGACAGCAGCGACGTCGGCATGGCCTCGATGCCGCCGATAACCATGCGCACGGCGAGCGTTTCGCCAAAGGCGCGGGTCATGCCAAGGATGACCGCGGTCATGAGCGACGGCATGGCGGACTTGAGCACCACGTGCCAGATGGTCTGCCAGCGGGTGTAGCCCAGCGCGAGCGAGCCCTGACGGTAGCTGTCGGGCACAGCGCGCAGGCCATCGACCGAAAGCGTGGTCATCGTCGGCAGAATCATGACCGCCAGTACGATGGCGCCGGGCAAGATGCCCAGACCCGTGCTTACGTGGAAAACGCTCTTCATAAGACCGACGACCACGTGAAAGCCAATCAGGCCAAAGACGACCGAGGGAATGCCGGTCAAAAGCTCAATAAGCGGCTGAAAGACCTTGGAGCCAAACTTAGGCTGGATCTCGACCGCAAAGATGGCAGAGCCGATGGCGATGGGCAGCGCGATGAGCGTGGAGAGCACCATGACCGCAAACGAGGTGACGATCAGGGGCAGGGCGCCAGTGTAGGGCAGGCCGTTTTCGGCCGTGTTGGCCAGGTCCCACTTGGTACCGGTAAAAAACTCTACGACCGAGACGCCGTCCTTGAGAAAAGCCGAGAGGCCCTTTTGGGCGACCATAAAGATGAGCGCGGCAACGACAAGCGTCACGAGCGCTACGCACGCGCCCGTGACGCCCAGGCCCACGTTCTCAAGGTCGCGCTTTGGCAGCTGTTTTGCCATTGCAAACCTTTCCGGGGCGATTACTTATTTAGCGGATACCTTGCCGCTGGCGTCCTTGACGACCTTCATGGCAGAGACTGGGATAAAGCCCTGCTCCTCGACGAGCTTGCCCTGGACGTCGTCGGAAAGCATGAACTCCAGGAAGGCCGTGGTGGCCTCGTCGGCGTCCTTTGCGCAGTACATGTGCTCGGTCGCCCAGATCTTAAAGGAGTCGTCGGTAACGTTTGCGCTCTTGGGCTCGACGCCCTCGACCTTGATGGCGTTGAACTTGGAGTCGTCGAAGTGCGAGAAGTCGAGGTAGGAGATGGCGTTGTCGGTGCTGGCCATCTGGGTCTGGACGTCGCCGGACTTGTCGAGCTCGGCGTCGCCCTTAAAGTCGTTGGCCTCGTCGCCAAAGACGGCAGCCTCAAAGGTGGCGCGGGTACCGGAGCCGGCCTTGCGGTTGAGGACGACGATGGTGGCGTCGTCGCCACCGACCTCCTTCCAGTTGGTGATCTGGCCGGAGAAGATGCCCTTGAGCTGCTCGAGGGACAGGTCGTCGACCGTAACGTTCTTGGAGACGACGGGGCCCATGCCCACGACGGCGACCTCGTGGTCGACGAGGTTCTTGACCTGATCGGCCTCGAGCTTGGTCTCGGCGAAGACGTCAGAGTTACCGATGGTGACGGTGCCGGCGGCGACAGCGGTCAGGCCCTTACCCGAACCGTTACCCGAACCGGAGACGGAGACGTCGGGGTTGGCATCCATAAACTTCTCGGCAGCAGCCTCGACGAGAGCCTGGAACGAGGAGGCACCGTCGTAGGTCACCTCGCCGGAGACGGACTCGGCGGCAGCGGCGCTACCCTTGTCGGCGGCGTCGGAAGCGCCTGCGCCGCCGCAACCAACGAGGCCGAGGCCCACGATGCTGGCGAGACCACCAGCGAGGCCGAGGAACTGACGACGAGAATAAGCCTGATCGAGCATGATCTTCCTTTCATACAAGCGACTCGCGGGCACCCTGCCCGCTTTGCTGTTTGGAAAGATACGGTCTCGATCGGGCAGCGCCCGCGTCAGCTGCGCTTTATTACGGGCATCTGATAGACCCTTACCGCAAGCGCGGCAGGGCTTTACAAACGAATAACAATCCCGCCGACAAGCATGACCCGCCTTTTACACCAAATGATCCGTTTTCCTCCGTCCCCAAGGGATCATTTTCAGAAAGAGGACGGCATAGACCTTCTGGTCATGCCGTCCTCTTCGAAAGACAGGTTGTCACCCTGGCGTTCGCGTAACCTTAAAGCTCCAGCTCGTTCAAGCGCAGGATTGCGACGATATAAATCTTGAGCGCCTGCTTGAGCTGCTCTTCGTTGGCGCACTCGTTGGGGCCGTGCATCTGGCCGCCCCATGGGGGCAGCTCCAGGCCGGTCTCCTCGGGGCCAAACGAGACGGCGCGGGCAAAGTTGCGTGCGTACGTGCCACCGCCCATGGCGAAGGGCTCGACATGCTTGCCCGTAAACTCGTTATAGGTATCGATAAGCGCCTTCACAGCCGGATCGTCGGCAGAGACCGAGAACGGCACCTTTGCGCGATCCACGCGATACGTCACGCCAAAGCGGCCCACAAGTGGCTCGAGCTGCTCGCGGATGGTATCGGCGCTCGTGCTGTCGGGGAAACGCACGTCAATGACCTGCTCAATGTGGCCATCCACCACGCGGATGACGCCGGGGTTGCACGTGAGCGGGCCAAACGCCGCGTTCGTCGCATCGATACCCAGGCCGCGGCCATAGGCATCCGCATGCACAAAGGCCAGGAACTTGACGAACTCGTGCTCGGCAGGCGTCAGCAGGCGCTCGTCACGGGCACCAAACGCATCCTCGGCCTCGCGCAGATACGCCACGATGAGGCCGACGGCATTGATCGTTCCCTCGGGCATCGAGGCATGACCGCCAATGCCGTGGGCAAAAATCTGCGCATGCCCGTTATCGAGCGCCGTGATCTCCAGGCGGCCGGCATTCTCAACAGGCGCCGGCAGTTCATCGGCGGCAATCGCAAGCTCGCAGATAGACTGCGACGGAATAGCGTTGCTCGCCTCGGCACCGCTCCAGGACACAACGCGCCCGCCGTCGATCTTGGAGCTCACAAACGTCGCCCCAAACTGGCCCTTCTCGGCATTGCAGACCGGGAACTCGGCATCGGGCGTAAACAGAAAGTCGGGGTCTGCGTGGTTCTCCAGATAATGGTGAACGTCGGACATGCCCACTTCCTCATCGCAGCCCAGCAGCGCGCGGAAGGTATAGCGCGGCACAATGCCGTGTTTGAGCAGATAAGCGCCAGCGTAGAGCGACAGCACCGCCGGGCCCTTGTCGTCGATCACGCCGCGGCCGAGCAGCCAGCCCTCGCGACGCTCCATCGCAAATGGGTCGGTATTCCAGCCGGGGCCGGCAGGCACCACGTCCACATGGCAGATAGTCGCGAGCTGCTTATCGCCGCGACCCGGAATATCGGCGATGCCCACAAAGCCCTCGTCATCGCTCGTCTGGTAGCCGAGCTTTTGCGCAATGCCGAGCGCGCAATCGAGCGCATCACGAACCGGGCGGCCAAACGGCGCACCGGGCTCCGCATCGGCAGCAACGGCCACAGACGGATAGCTCACCAGCTGCTCGATATCGGCGACGACATCTTCCCAGACCTCGTCGACATATTCGGCAACGCTCTGCTCCACCTGATTCATGGACGACCTCCTTACCAATGAGCGGCGAGCGCGCTCGCCCCTCACATTACGTCATTAGATAGCGAAAAGTTTAGCAAGCTCGGCCACCGAGTGCACCACCGCATCGGCACCCGCCGCCTCGTGCTCGCCCGGCGCCGCCGCGCCCGAATAGATGCCGATGCACGGCACGCCCATTGCGTGCGCGCCCTCCACATCGTTAAAGCGATCGCCGATCATCACGGCATCGTCGGCCGTCGCGCCGAGCGCCGCCAGGGCATCGCGGACCGAATCGGCCTTGGTCTCGCGCCCCAGCGGCGGATTCATGCCAACCACGGCTTCGAACTGAGAGAGCCCGAGCTCACGCACCATGTCGATGCACTTGGCCTCCATGCGCGACGTCGCCACGGCCATACGTTTGCCTTGGGCGACCAACCCATCCAGCAGCTCGGGGACCCCATTGAACACAGGATACTCCTCCGGTCCCAGTTCATCAAAAAAGGCGCGGTACTCATCGGCCACCACAAGCGACTCCTCGCGGGAAAAGCCGTAAAAGTCGTGAAAGCTCTTCCACAGGGGCGGCCCGATCATGCGGCGCAGATCACCCATCTGCGCCTCCGAAAACCCGCGCGCAGCCAGCGTCTTGCGCGTCGAGGTCATCACCGCCCGGCCCGTATCGGCCACCGTGCCGTCAAAATCGAACAGCACGACCGGCCGCTCGCAAAGTTGCAATGCCGCCATCGGCACCCTTCTTCCCCAGTTGATGATTTCCACACCACCGCTTCAAACTGTTGACTATTCAACAATTGAACTTAGCAATGTAGGGCAACTCCACTATACTTGTCGCACTTTGCTCTCAGAAGGCGGCGCGCAGGCGCCCCAACGAAAGGTGCAATTATGTCTTTTGCCATCATAACCGACTCCACGTCGGACATCTCCCCCGCCCGTGCTCAAGAGCTTGGCATTTACGTCATTCCGCTGCATGTGATTATCGAGGGCGAGGACCTGCTCGACCAGGTGCAGATTACCGCCGAGGAATACGTCGCCCGCATGGCCGGCTCCGAGCAGCTGCCACACACCTCGCAGCCGAGCGCCGGCGAGTTCAAGGCACTCTTTGACCGCGTGCGCGCCGACGGCCACGATAGCGCCATCTTTATCTCGCTGTGCAGCGAGTGGTCCGCCTGCTATGCCAACGCATGCCTGGTCGCCGAGACCCACGAGCTCGACGTGCGCTGCATCGATTCGCGCACCGGCTCGGGCGCCGAGGGCTTGCTGGTGGAGTACGCGCTGGCCATGCGCGAGGACGGCCGCAGCTTGGACGAGACCGAGGCGCAGATCCGCGCGACGCTGCCCGACGCCCACCTGCTGCTGATTCCCCGCACGCTCGAGAACCTAGTCAAAAACGGCCGCGCCCCCAAGCTCGCCGGCCAGCTGACGCAGATGCTCAACATTCGCCTGGCCGTTTCGCCGGAGTGGAAATCGGGCGAGATCAAGGCCATCAAAAAGGGCCGCGGCGCCAAGCGCATCGTTGCCAACACCATGGCAGACTGCCTCACGTTTTTGGACGAGCACCCGGGCTCAAGCGTGCGCGTGCTCGCGACCGGCGCCGCCGAGGAGCAGGAACTTGTCAACGAGGCGCTCGCGGGCCAGGACTACGTAGACGCCGGCACCGGCCCCATCGGCTGCACCATCGCCACCCATGTAGGCGTCGATGCCATCGCCATCAGCTACTGCCCCCGCTACCAGCCAACTCGCTAGGGACGCCCACATCAGTTGCGGTGAAATAGGGGCTGTTTTTGGCTTATTAGCCGTCAATCAATCCCTATTCCACCGCAACTTGGAAGCAGTTCATTTGGGACGGGGCTAAAAAGACTGGCACGTAACG
>CAJJZM010000018.1:0-23576 GCA_905197595.1 uncultured Collinsella sp. | reverse complement strand
CCTTGCTAAGGCCCTCTTCGAGAACGACCGCATCAAGACCACCGAGACCCGCGCTAAGGCGCTGCGTTCGGTCGTCGACCCGATCATCACTTGGGCCAAGAAGGGCGACTTGCACTCTCGTCGTCTGGCTATCGCCAAGCTCGGCGATAAGCAGCTCGTTGCCGAGATCTTCGACAAGGCTGCTCAGGGCATGTGGCAGGACCGCAACGGCGGTTACACCCGCATCATGAAGCTCGGTAACCGCAAGGGCGACAATGCTCCCATCGTTATCATGGAGCTCGTCACCGAGCCTTGCACGCCTAAGGCCAAGAAGGCTGCTCCGGCCCCCAAGAAGGCCGCTGCTCCCAAGAAGGTCGAGGCTGTCGAGGAGACCGCTGCCGAGGAGGCTCCTGCTGAGGAGACCGCTGAGTAGACATTCCGTCTGCATAGGCTATATTCGAGGGGTACGTTCGCGTACCCCTCTTTTTTTGTCGCGATACCGTTGCTTGTTTGTTGGGAGCGCCCATGACTGCGCCGTCTGATTTCAATTCGATTCTCGAGCTTGACGCCACCCTTGTATTCCGCGTCGCCTATGACGGCTCGTCGTATAGCGGGTTTGCCGAGCAGCCGGGACAGACGACGGTTGCGGGTGAGCTGCGTCGAGCCATCGAGACGCTGCTTCGCCGCCCGATCGATCTGACATGCGCGGGGCGTACCGATGCCGGCGTGCATGCCGTGGCTCAGTACATCAGCGTGCCCGTAACGGACGCTGAGCTCGCGTGTACGCGCCGTAGGTGGCTGCGGGCTATGGATGCCCTGCTGCCCAAAGATATCGCCATAAACGAGGTCTACAAGGCCCGTAAAGGCTTTTCTGCACGTTTTGACGCGCGTTCCCGTACGTATACGTACCGTATTGCCGATCGAGATGCGCGCCCCGTGCTGTCCCGCGGTGCCGTGTGGTGGCATCGCTATCCCTTGGATGTTGAGGCTATGTCTGCTGCCTGCCCCGCGCTGCTGGGCGAGCAGGACTTTAAAAGCTTTTGCAAGGTTGCCTCGGCCGTTGGCAAGCCCACGCATCGCTGCGTGATGCGTGCCGAGTTTGGCCATGAGGTTGCGTTTGGCGAGGACATCCTGACGTTCACCATCGAGGGAAATGCGTTTCTGCATTCGATGGTTCGTACGATCGTGGGCACGCTTCTCGAGATTGGCATGCATCGCCATGAACCTGGGTGGATGCGTGAGGTCATCGATGCTTGCGATCGTACCGCTGCGGGCCCCACGGCTCCTGCCTGCGGCCTTACGTTTATGGGCGTGGATTACGATCCCGCCGAGCTTGTCGTGCTCGACTAGGGGAGGGCTCGACGCGTCGTGCGTCGACACCTGTCATCTGTGGGCTGCGCGTGTGCAACATCTGTTCTTGGCGTGCAATACAACCGGTGTCTCATTGCTTTTATTGCCGGGGTGTACCATGAACGACAGTTTGGTTCACTGCTGTCGAGAGGACGGATAACTTGGTTCGACGTGGCTCGCATCCGCGACTTTCGGTGATCCTTGTGGTAGAAGGTTCGCCCAGCTATGCGATGCGTGCGCTCGAGAGTATCCAGAACCAAGACCTCTATGATTTGCAGATTGTCGTTGTCTGCCGCGATGCTGCGCCCGGTGTACGCCATTCGCTTCAAGTTGCTGCCGACAGGGACATCCATATTGATTTGATTGACGTCGAGGACGCTAAGCGCGGCGCTTGTCTTCGTGCCGGTTTTGATGCCTCGCGCGGCTCTCAAATCATCGCCATGAACGCCGATGAGTGGTTTGCTCCGAACGCCCTTTCCAAGATGGTCGATATCGCGTGCGATACTGCGGCAGACATAGTCTTCCCCACGGTGTCGCTCGACCGCTATGATGCACATCGAGAGCGCCATTCGCGCGTCTTGGATGCTACTCATATTTCCATTGATAGCGAATCTTCGATGGTCGCCGGGCTGCCTCAGTTGATTTTAGGCGGCCTGGTTGCTCAAGTCTCTGGCGTGATGTACACCCGTCCGCTGTTTGAGGCATGCCTTTTGTGCGATAAGACGTTTCGCACTGTTGGGTTTATGGCGTGTGCGCTCTCGCAGGCACAGCACGTCTCCGGATGCGGCGACGCTTGTTTCCACGCGGCGGCGCCTAAGCTTACAGATGCCTTTGATCCCACCATGTATGCCAAGGTATCCGATGACACCCGAGCGCTCGATGAGCTTGCGGACTCACTCTCGGAAGCAGATAGCGGTGGTTGGCTCATGCTGGCAAGCCAGAAGTTCTACTTTGCCGGACTGGTCGCCTGCATCGAGAATTTGTGTCTGAGCCCGCATGGGGTGTCATCAATTGAGCGCTCCGCCCGTATGCGTGATATGCTTGAGGCACCCCGAACTCGTCAGATGGTTGCGGCGCTTAAGGATGACCACCGCGGACTCGGTTTGTTGTTTGGGCCAATTGCAAGCGCGAAGCCTACGCGTTGCGTGATGTATACGCATTTGGCTGCTTTTCTTAACCGAACTGGTGCCAAAACTGCCTAGGGGTGCTCATTTCGAAACAAACTTGCATGGAATTGTTTCGAAATGCGTTCTTATACACAAAAACTTTCAAATAGCGTTAAACTATTCAATCATTGATTGATTGTCTCCGCCATCTTTTGGAGTGAGGGTTTGTATGGCTAAAAAACGCAATGGGCGCCAGGATGCCATTAGAGATATTGTGCGCAATAAGGACGTCCGCACGCAGCGCGTGCTGGTCGATGAGCTCCGCGCTATGGGCTTTGATTGCACGCAGGCGACTGTCTCTCGCGATATTGCCGATATGGGGCTGCGTAAGCCCCCTGAGGGCATCTATGTTCTGGCAGAGGACCTGCACCTGCAGCGTATGGTTTCCGAGCTCGTAACGGGCGTTCTGCGCACCGATAATCTGGTTATGATCAAGGCTCAGCCTGGCACGGCTTCCGGCATCGCCGCCGCCGTTGATGCGGCAGAGTTGCCCGATGTGCTTGGCTCGCTTGCCGGCAACGATACGATTTTGGTTATTGCCCAGACGGCCGAGGACGGCGAGCGTCTCGAGGCGCTGATCAATAAGCTGAGCAATTCTCGCAAGTAGGCGTGCGGGTCGTGCGCTTGGCCCTGCGTGCGCAGACATAGTGGCTTGTAAGGGGTATCGACGTTGGTCGGTACCCCCTTTTTTGTTTGCAGGCATAAAGACCGCCCACCAGGTCGCTTTAAACTAAAAGGACCCCGAGCAGTTTAATAAGCTGCTCGGGGTCCTTGTTGCTTATGGCCGGATGATTTCTAGCCGACCGTATCGTCAGGCGTGGGCGAGGGGTCGGGAGTGGGCGTAGGCGAGGGGTCGGGAGTGGGCGTAGGCGTGCCGCCATCGCCGCCGGTCGAACCACCAGTGGAGCCGCCCGTCGAGCCACCGGTCGTACCGGTGCCGCCGGTGGTGTCGCCGCCTGTGGTCTCGGTGGTCGTGGTCGTCGTGGTCGTCGTGGTCGTCGTCGTGGTGGTTTCCTCTTCGTCCTTGTCTTCGTCCTCGTCGCTTTCCGTCTTCTTGGTGTTGTTGGTGCCGTAGAACTTCCAGACGTTATTGTTCTTGTACGTGGGCGCCGTTCCGGTCGGGAACTCCTCGCGCTCGGTTCCGGCCAAAACAGTGTTCATGAACTTCTTAAAGACGGGCAGGTTGGTGCTGTCGCCCAGCAGGTCCGTACCGTACTTTTGGATGGGAATCTCGCCTGCGGAATAACCGGTCCACAGGGCGCATGCCAGTTGCGGCGTGTAGCCGCAGAACCACAGGTTGGTGGTGTTGTCAGTGGTACCTGTCTTGCCGGCATAGGGCTGGTTGACGCTCAGCGCGCCGGCGGCACCCGTGCCACTGCCCTGCATGACGCCGGATAGAACGTCGGTAACCGCGGCAGCCTCGCCTTCGGTGAGCACCTGCGTGGGATTGTCGGTGTGCTGGTACAGAACCGAGCCGGTACGCGAGTCGATCTCGGTGATGGCGATCGGCTGGCGATAATGGCCGCCGTTGGCAAAAGTGGCGTAGGCCGATGCCATCTCGAGCGGCGAGATGGACCCGGTGCCGAGCGTCATGACGGGAACGTCCTCGATATTGTCCTTGGCGGGATCGATGCCGAGCTTTTTGACGAGCGACATGATCTTGTTGTTGCCGATGGCTTCTGCCACCTGAATGTAGCCGGTGTTGGATGAGTATGCCGTTGCCTGCTTAAGCGTGATGTTGCCATGGCTCTGGTTGGCATAGTTTTGCACCTTGGTCGTAGTGCCCTTGGCTGTAAGAGGCGAGTTGCAGTTGAGGGTGACGTTGGGGTTCATACCGTTTTGGATGGCAGTTGCCAGCGTAAAGGCCTTAAACGTGGAGCCCACGGGGCGCTTTGCCGTAGCGTGGTTCACGTGATTCTCGTCGGCGTTGTAGTCGTAGCCGCCCACCATGCACTTGATGTAGCCGGTCTTAGGGTCTACGACGACCATGCCCATGTCCAGGCCGTCGAGCGAAAGCGTGTCGAGCTGCGAGCGCACAGCCTCCTCGGCCACCTGTTGCATGGTGGGGTCGATGGTGGTCTTGACGGTCAGGCCGCCCTTAAAGAGCACGTCGGTCGAGAACTCCTGCTCCAGCAGCTGCTTAACATAGGCGACAAAGTAGGGCTGCGAGTATATGTCGACGCCGCTGCCCGAAATCTCGGTCACGTTGAGGGTGATGGGCTCGGCCTGTGCGGCATCGTGCTCCTCCTGCGTGATGTGGCCCAGGCGCAACATGTTGTCAAGGACCTTGTTGCGACGGGACAGCGCCAGGTCGGGGTTGACCGTGGGGTCGTACTGCGAGGGCGAGTTGGGAAGGCCGATGAGCAGCGCGGCCTCGCTGAGGGTGAGGTCGGCGGCGCTCTTGGACAGATAGGTCTCGGCTGCGGCCTCGATGCCGTAGGCGCCGTGGCCGTAATAGATGGTATTGAGGTACATCATGAGGATCTCGTCTTTGGAGTACATGTCCTCCATCTTGACGGCGATGTAGGCCTCGCGCACCTTACGCTCGATGGTCGAGTCGAACTGCTCCTCCTGCAGGATGGTGTTGCGCACCAGCTGCTGGGTGATAGTCGAGGCGCCTTCGTGCCCGCCGCCGAGGGTTGCCACCGCAGCACGCGCGATACCCCACAGGTCGATACCGCCGTGCTCGTAGAAGCGCTCGTCCTCGACGTCAACGGTGCCCTGCAGCACGTAGGGGGAGACCTCGTCCTTGGTGATGGACTTGCGGTTTTGCGTGTAGAAGCTCGCGATCTTGTTGCCGTTGCAGTCGACGATCTCGGTGGGCTCGCTCACCAGATACGCGTTGGCGTCGGTGTAGTCGGGCAGATCGGACAGCCAGCGGTTGACGTTGCCGACCATGCCGATGCCAAATGCCACGCCCGCGATAAGCAGAAAGCCCAAAAACGAGAGCAGGATTATGGGCAGGGCATGCGTCTTTGAACGGCTGCGTCCCTGTCGTTGGCGAGGACCCATATATTGACCTCCAGGTATGTCGTGCCGGACGGCGGATGTGCCGTCGGGGCAGGATGGACATAAGTTATTACACGATAAACCAAACGGGGCGCGCGAGGCCTCGTGTATGCTGGAAGACGGCATTTTTCAGAGTGAATGCATACCTTGGTAAGGAGTTTGCCGATGGCGATTCGGACGATGGGGCCGAGCGGAGAATACGAGACTGGATTGGATGGTGCCGGTGCGGCGCTGCCCGAGCTGCTGGCGCCGGCGGGCGGACTCGACCAGATGCTTGCGGCCATCGCCGCGGGCGCCGATGCCATCTATGCGGGGTTGGGCGACTTTAACGCCCGTGTGAGCGCCCATGGCTTTACGGATGACGAGCTTGCGCGCGGTTGTGCCGTGGCGCATGCCCATGGCGTGCGTGTGTACGTGACGCTCAACGTGTTCGTGTTTGACGATGAGTTGTCCGACGCGGTGGCGTTGGGAGCTCATGCACTGGAGCTGGGCGCCGATGCCCTGATTGTTGCCGATGCCGGATTGGTGTGCGCGCTGCGTGCGGCGATTCCCGGCGTCGAGATTCACCTGTCCACGCAGGCGGGCGTTCATAGCGAAGGCGCCGTGCGGCTTGCCGCCGATGAGCTGGGGGTCGAGCGCGTGACGACGGCACGCGAGCTGACGGTCGACGAGATTGCCTCCTTGTGCGGTACGGGCGTGCCTATCGAGGTGTTCTGCCACGGGGCCATCTGCATTGGCTACTCGGGTGCTTGTGAGTTCTCAGCCCTGAGACGCGGGCGCTCGGCGATGCGCGGGGACTGCACACAGCCGTGCCGCCTGGCGTACGACCTAGTGGACGAGGCGGGGGAGAGCGTCGTCGCCGTTGAGGGGGACCGTCTGCTGTGTCCGCGTGATTACCTGGGCATTGCGCACCTGCCCGAGCTTGTTGCCGCCGGCGTGGCGTCGCTCAAGATCGAGGGTCGCATGAAGAATCCCGACTATGTCTTTAACGTGGTGAGGGCGTGGCGTCACGCGCTCGATATGCTGCGCGACGGCACGTGGGATGCCAATGCGGTGCCGGCGCTCGAACGCGAGCTGGGAAGGTCGTTTAACCGTGGGTTTACCGATGCGTACCTGCGAGGGCGTTCGGGCGCCGAGCTTATGAGCTTTGAGCGTGCAATCAACCAGGGCGTGCGCGTGGGGCGCTTGGTCGCTGTGGGCCACGAAGAGGTGGCCGTTGAGCTCGACGCCGCCGTGGCGGCGGGTGACACGCTCGAGATTCGGTTCTATCCGGGTGTCGACGCGCGTCCCGATGTGCCCAAGCGCTGGCCGCAGGTGCCCTGCCCGGTGAGTGCCGCGGCGGGGGAACGCGTTGTCGTGCATTGCAAGCGTAAGGTGGACACGGGCTGCGAGGTGTACCTGATTCGCAGCGCCGGCGTGTTGGATCAGACGGCGGCGATGTTGGAGCGCATGCGGGCCGAGGCAGATGCGATTGCGCCCGTTGCGCGTGCCGTTGAGGTACTGCCCTTTGAGGACGTTGCGGTGGATGGCGGTGCGTCGACGGAGTTGGTGGAGTGCGCGGTTCCCGCTCGCATGGTTTTTGCTTGGCAGCTGATGGATGCCGACCCGCGCGGAGAACTCGATTTGTCCGACGCCGTTGTGGTGCTCGACGAAGTGTGCCGCACGGGTGACGCTGACCGGACCCGCTCACTGATGCAGCGTGCCGGGCGCGTCGTCTGCCGCAACCTGGGACAGGTGGTGATCGCTCGCGAGCTGGGCGTGACGTTTGACGTGGCGGCGCCGGTGTTCTGTGCGAACCGGACTACGCTTGCCTGGCTACGTGGGCTCGGCGCGGGTCGGGTGTACTTGCCGGCCGAGTTACTCGGCAATGATGCGGAGCGTATTGCCGAACTGACGGCCGAACTTGGTGTTCTGGGCCCCGTCGATGCCGACCACACCGAGCTCATGGTGTGCGAGCACTGCCTGCTGACCGCCGAGGGGGCTTGCGCCACCGATGCGGCGCAAGCCGGGGTATGTTGTCACGATTGCATGCGTCGTCGGCAGGCGCGCTATCTGGTTGAGCGGGATGGCACGCGTTTGCCAGTTGCCATCGATGCACGCGGCAGGACGAGGATTTTCCTGACATAGGTGCCGCGTCGCGCCGTTTTGGTTATCATAAGTGAGTTTATGAACTTCCAGCACCGCCGTATCCGGTGAGGGTGCTATAGCAAAAGGAGGATACCCAATGCTGTCTGTTGACGAGCAAATGCGTATCATCACCTCGGGCGCTGCGAAGATCGTCCCCGAGGCCGACCTTCGCAAGAAGCTTGAGAAGGGCGAGCCCCTCAACATCAAGCTCGGCGTCGACCCCACCAGCCCCGATCTGCACCTGGGCCATGCCGTGCCGCTGCGCAAGATGCGCCAGTTCCAGGACCTGGGCCACAACGTCACCCTTATCATCGGCAACGGCACCGCGCTGATCGGCGACCCCTCGGGCAAGAACTCCACGCGTCCGCAGCTTTCGCAGGAGCAGATCGAGGCCAACGCCGAGACCTATGTGAGCCAGGCCATGAAGATCCTGGACCCCGAGAAGACCACCATCGTGCACAACGGCGATTGGATCCTTTCGATGGATCTGGCCGGCCTGCTGCAGGTGTGCTCCAAGTTTACCGTCGCCCGCATCCTTGAGCGCGACGACTTTACCAAGCGCTACCAGTCCCAGACGCCGATCGCCCTGCACGAGTTTCTGTACCCCGTGATGCAGGCTTTCGACTCCGTTCAGATTAAGGCCGACGTGGAGATGGGTGGCACCGATCAGCTCTTCAACCTGCTCGCTGGCCGCGAGCTTATGGAGAAGATGGGCATGGAGCCGCAGATCGCGCTTACCATGCCGCTGCTCGAGGGCACCGACGGCGTGCGCAAGATGTCCAAGTCCTATGGCAACTACATCGGCCTGACCGATGCTCCCAAGGATATGTTCGGCAAGACCATGTCCATCCCCGACGAGATGATTGGCAAGTACTATCGTCTGGCCAGTTCGCTCACCCCGGCCGAGGTCGACAAGATCGATGCTGCTCTGGCCGACGGCTCTGCTGATCCCTATGAGCTCAAGCGCGCTCTGGGCCGCGACCTGTGCGACACCTACCACGGCGCCGGTGCCGGCGACGAGGCTCAGGCCGAGTTCGACCGCGTGTTCAAGGAGGGGCAGCTTGCCGACTTCCCCGAGAAGCACGTTGAGCTGACCGTCAACGACGAGGGCCAGATCTACCTCGCTGGCCTGCTCAAGGACCTGGGTCTTTCGGCCAGCGCCGGCCAGGCCCGCCGCGATATCGACGGCGGCGGCGTCAAGATCAACGGCGGGGCCGTGGCTCCCAAGAGCTACAACATCGACCCCAGCGCCCTCAAGCTGGGTGACACCCTCTCCGTAGGCAAGCGCAAAGGATTTAAGTTGGTCTAACGAGTAAGTTAACCTCACAGAATGAGAGTGGATAATCTTCCGTTTTTGGCCTGTTTGTGGGCTCAAAGTGGGAGATTATCCACTCTCGTTATTTGCAGGGGGTGTATTGCTGTCCCATCGTTTGGGCATACAATGGCTATTGGTTTGCTGCGGTGAAGGCTCGTCCGCTCCGCAGCTGTTTTCTACGGTTAAAGGAGAATGTATGTCCGTTGAGGTCATGAGGTCTGTGATCGAGGCCGCCGAGGGTCGCGTGCCCGTCGACACGCTGTTTGCCAACGCGCAGATCGTCGATGTGTACGGCCAGCGTGTGGCGCCCGGTAGCGTTGCCGTCAAGGACGGCGTAATCGTCGGCGTGCTCTACAACGGGCGCGACGATGCCGCCGGTACCTATGAGGCTGCCGAGGTTATCGACTGCCAGGGTCGCTATCTCGCCCCCGGTTTTATCGACGGACATCTGCACATTGAGTCCTCGAACATCCGCCCCGCCGAGTATGCGCGCATGGCGGCGACGCGCGGTACCACCACCGCCATTGCCGACAGCCACGAGATTGCCAACGTGGCGGGCCTGGACGGTCTGCGCTTTATGATCGAGGACGGTCGTCGCGCGCCCATTTCCATCAAATACATGATGCCCTCGTGCGTGCCCGCGCTGCCCGATGAGCAAGCGGGCGCTGTGATTACCGCCGCTGACATGCAGGCGTTTTTTGCCGAGCATCCGGGCGATGTCTTTGGTCTGGGCGAAATGATGAACCTGCCGGGTGTCTTTATGGCCGATCCTGAGACCTGTGCTCGCATCGACGCTGCCAACCAGACGCCGTCCAAGCAGGTCGACGGCCATGCGCCGCTCGTTGCCGGCAAGGACCTCAATGCCTATGCCGCGGCGGGCATTATCGCCGACCATGAGTCGACGATTCCCGAGGAGGCGCTCGACAAGCTGTCTCGTGGCATGTACGTGATGCTGCGCGAGGGCACCTGCAGCCATGACCTGGCCAATTTGTCCCCGATGCTGCTGGAGAACCCTGCCCGCGCCCGCCGCTGCTGCTTTGCGACCGACGACCGCGCTCCCTCCGATGCTCTTTCGACCGGCATGATCGACAATGCCTGCCGCGTGGCCATCGAGGCCGGCATCGACCCGGTGGTCGCTATCTCCATGGCGTCCCTTTCCACGGCTGAGGCATTTGGCCTGGACCACGGCTGTCGTGACCCGCATGAGCTCCGCGGCGCGATCGCCCCGGGCAAGCGCGCCGACCTGCTGGTGCTCAACGACCTGACGTTTGTCGCGGCTCCGCATCGCGTGTATGCCGCCGGTGCGCTCGTGGCACAGGACGGCGCCTTTGTGGGCGAGATTGCACCTGAGATGGCCGAGGTTGCGGCCCTTGCCGATGAGCTGCGCGCCTCCGTTAAGCTGCCGAAGCTTTCGCTTGACGTGTTCGATTATGCCTTTAAGCCGGGCGAGGCGGTTATTGATGTGATCCCGGGCATGGCTATCACGGGCATGGTTCGTCCCGAGACTGACGAGGGCCTGCGCCGCATTATGCTGATCGAACGTCACGGCCGCGGCGTGTCGCTGCAAGCCGAGGGCGCCGACGGTGATGGTCCTGCGGGCCTGGGTCTTGTTGGCAAGCACATCGGTCGCGGCTGGGTGCGCGGCTTTACCATCACGGGCGGCGCTATCGCCTCGACGATCGGCCACGACTCGCATAACGTGTGCGTGGTGGGCGACAACGCGGCCGATATGATGGTTGCCGTCGAGGCTGTTGGCCAGGGCGGCCACGTGCTGGTGCGCAACGGTGAGGTCGTGGCGCGTATTCCGCTGGCGCTCGGTGGTCTGATGAGCGAGGGCACGGCCGAGGATGTCGCCGCGCAGCACGACGACTTTATGGTCAAGGCGCGCGCCATGGGTATTGAGCCGCCGCTCGACCCCATCATGGGCATCATCTTCCTGCCCCTGCCGGTGATCCCGACGCTCCGCATCCGCCCCGAGGGCATGTTCGACGTCACTACCTTCACCTACGCCGACTAGTCATTGGGGACGTTCTTAAACGCCTAGCCGCCTGCGACACTCTTTGACTTGTCGCCTGACGCCGCGACCGTGAGACCTCTGGCGCGCGTGAGCTATTTGCTAGGTCCTTGTAACGTTTATGACTGCGGGGTCTTATTTGAGCTCCCTTTGGGTACGTTGGAATCGGATACACGTCCGATTCCATCAAGCCCGAAGGGAGCTTTTCTATGTTTAAACTGATTGCATCCGATATGGACGGCACATTGCTTGACGAAAGTGGCCAGGTGCCGCCTGAGACCTACGAATTGATCCTGGCGCTACGCGAGCATGGTGTACATTTTGCCGCATCGTCAGGCCGCCGCTACGATCGCCTGTGCGAGTTCTTTGCGCCCGTTCGCGACAAGATGGACTTTGTCGCGGCTAACGGTGCCCAGGTCTACGCCGACGGCAAAATGGTAGACCGCGAGGTGTATTCGCACCTGGCGATTCGAAAGCTCGCCCAGGCCGTCGCGACGTTTCCCAATCTGCATCTTGCGCTCTTTGACCGAACCAAGTCCTTTTTGCTCGATGACGAGAGCAAGTTCGTGCGCGAGGTCGATAAGGACCTCCCCAATGCCGAGCGCATTTGGGAGCTGCCCGATCCCGGCGTAAATATCATCAAAGCGAGTATCTTTTGCGACGACGGTGTCGTTATGGACAGTGCGTACGTGCTACAGCGCGAACTCGGTCAGCTCTTTACCTTTGCGCCTTCGGGCAACGCGTGGATCGATGCCATGCAGCCCGGTGTGTCGAAGGCTTCGGGCATCGCACAGCTCGCGGAGCATTACGGCATTGGGCGCGATGAGGTTATGGCGTTTGGCGACTCTATGAACGACTACGAGATCATTCGCTTTGTCGGCACGGGTTGCGCGATGGAAAACGCGCGCCCCGCGCTCAAGGCGGTGGCCGATCGCGTGGTGGGTCGTAACCGCGACCACGCCGTCCAGCAAGAACTCCGCCGTGTTCTGGAGAGCCTTGCTTAATCCAGCAGTTAGGGACGTTCCTTTTCTGCCGGGTTGCTGCTGCTAGGCGAGGGCGTCCATGATGGTGCGGGCGACGCCGTCGTGGTCGTTGTCGTATTCGGTGATGGCGTCGGAGGCCTCGCGGTCCTCGGGCTCGGCGTTGATCATGGCCATGCCATGGCCCGCTGCCTGCAGCATGGGGATGTCGTTGATGTTGTCGCCGAACGCCCAGGCGTCGGCGAGACGCTCGCCCAAGTGCTCGCATAGCCACGTGAGGGCCGTTCCCTTGGTGGCGCCCTCGCCCATGACCTCGATATTCATGGCGTACGAACGTGTGACCTCAATGCCTCCGAGCGTGTCGAGCTCCGCCGCGATGGCGTCGCGATCGGCCGGGTCGTGCCAGTACATGGCGATGCGTTCGAGCGTCTCGACCTCGTCGATCTTGCTGTCGATATCCATGTCGATCGGTGTTCGTGTGCGCTTGAGCGAAGCCGCGATGTGGGGGTCGCCGCCGCAGAACTCATCCAGGCGCGTGTAGAGCGAGCGGGGGAGGAAGCACTGCCCGTCCGCGAAGATATCGAAGGTGACGTCATGGCCGGCGGCAATGCTATGGACGCGGTGGGCGATGGTGCGGTCGAGTGGTCGGCTCAAAATGCGCGTAGCACGTGAGGCATCGGTGGGCGTATCGTTGTCGAGCTGCCAGACGCTGGCACCATTGGCGCAGACCGCGTAGTGCACGGCGGGATGGGCGAGGATGGGCTCAAAGACGCCTGACAGTGGACGTCCCGTGCAGGGCACAAACTCAATGCCGCGGCGCGCAAGCTCGTCGAGCATCGCCCAGGTGGCGTCGCTCATCTGCTTATCACTCGTCAGCAGCGTTCCGTCCATATCGGAAAACACAATCATTTGATGCAGCCCTTTCTGCTGGCATAAAAAGCGTGGCCGAGGGCGGCGATGCCCTGGCCACGCTCGAGTTCTATAACGGTCCGCGTCCTAGCGGTCGGCGAGTGGCTTGTACTCCAGCGGCTCGATCACCGGACGATAGGCCGGGCGAATAATACGGTGCGCGCAGAAGAGCTCTTCCATGCGGTGCGCCGACCAGCCTGCCATGCGGGCGACGGCGAATAGCGGCGTAAAGAGCGTCTCGGGCACGCCGAGCATCTTGTAGATAAAGCCCGTGTACAGGTCGATGTTGGCGCAGATGGGCTTGGTCATACCGTGGTCGCGCATGACCTGGGGTGCCAGGCGCTCGATGCGCTCGATGAGTGCGAACTCTTCGCCCAAGTCCTTCTTGGCGGCAAGTGCGCGCGCGTAACGGCGGCATACCTCGGCGCGCGGGTCGCTGAGCGTATAGACGGCGTGGCCCATGCCGTAGACGAGGCCCGTGCCGTCGAAGGCCTGCTTGTCGAGGATCTTGCCCAGGTAGGCCGCGACCTCGTCCTCGTCCTCCCAGTTGGAGACATGCGCGCGGATGTCCTCGTGCATAGACACGACCTTGGCATTGGCACCGCCGTGGCGCGGGCCCTTGAGCGATCCGATAGCCGCGGCGTAGGCGGAATACGGGTCAGTGGCCGAAGACGACAGCACGCGGCAGGCGAAGGTGGAGTTGTTGCCGCCGCCGTGCTCGGCATGCAGCATGAGCATAACGTCGAGCAGCATCGCCTCATCGCGGGTGAACGCCATGCCGCCGCGCAGGACCTGCAGGATGGTCTCGGCGGTGGAAAGGCCGGGCGTGGGGTGTGGCACGTGAACCTCGGAGCCGCGAAGCTTGGCGACCGAGGCCATGTGTGCGAAGGCGGCGATGCGCGGGAGACGTGCAAGCATGGAAATGGCGACGTCGATTTCGTGCTCGGGCGTGATCACGTCTGGTTCGGCATCGAAGGCGTAGAGCAACAGTACGGCGCGCTGGAGCACGTTCATGATGCTCGAAGACACCGTGGTCATAGGGAACTCTTTAACGTACTCGTCACTCAGATGTCTAAAGGCGCCCAGGCGCTCGCAAAAGCCGTCGAGCTCTTCCTTGTTGGGCAGCGAACCCGTGATAAGCAGATAGGCGACTTCCTCGTAGCCGTAGCGATTCTCGGCCTGGGCATTGTTGACCAGATCCTCGATGCTGTAGCCGCGAAGCGTGAGCTTGCCCTGATCGGGCACGACCTTTCCGTCGACCTTGTTGTAGCCGTGCACATCCGAGATACGAGTGAGGCCCGCGACCACGCCCGAGCCGTCGGCATTGCGCAGGCCGCGCTTGACATTGTGCTCGACAAACAGGCCCTCGTCATAAGGGTCGGTCGGCAGGCCGTGGTAGAGGTTTTCGCTTTCGGGCGAAATCTGACGGCTCGCCTCGTAATCCAGAACCAGGCGGCTCAGGTGATCGTCGAAGCGGTAGTAGATTTTCTTGGCGTCGTAGGCCATGCGCGCTCCTCTCCGGTCCGCTTTGGGGCGGCGCGCTTGGACGATATGACGTCAGGCTGCCCCGAGCGGCTTGTTCGCTACAGGCGGTACATAAAGTTAAAGACGTCCTCGCGCTGGATGGACACGTTGACGCCCGAAAGCTCGCCTGCCTCGGCCAGGGCCTTCTGCAGCTCGGCGAAGTCGAGCTTGGACTCGGCGGTGTCGGCCAGCATGGTCATGGTGAAGATGTCCTCGATAATGGACTGCGTGATGTCGCGGATGTCGACGTTGGCCTCGCCCAGAACGCGGGTGACGCCGGCGACGATGCCGGGGCGGTTCTTGCCAAGGACGGTGATGACGATGCGGGAGGACGAGATCTCGGCCATGGGAAACCCTTTCGCGTGGTTGCGGCGCGCGGGGGCGCTCCGCTACGGTACAGTGTTCATCATTGTACCTGTCTGGCGCCAAAAGGGGCACCTTTGCTGCGGCGTTACATGTCTGCAACATGAGCGTGAGGGGGCAGGCCGCATGGGGAAGAGCCGTCTGGCGCGCGTCCAGCTCGTGTTGGGTTGATTTCCGAACTCAGCCGAACACATCGAGCGGATAGGCCGTTCCCGCAGTCAGCCGAACGCCTCCGACCGCTGATTCCAAACTGAAAACGGGGGGCATCCCCCACTATTCGGTGGGGGATACCGCTCCGCGGCGCATGCCGCGGGCGGCGCCCCTATCGGACCACCGTGACCTCAGTTGGGATGGGCCCAGCACCGCGGCGTACTCGGTGGGGTAGAGCCGACTGATCGTCTTCACGTCGCGTATGACGGTATTTCGGTCGTCCGGCTCGGTGACGCCGTAGCCGAACGCCTGGAGCGTCTCGATGGACTCCTGGATTCTCTGCTGGAACATGGGTCCCGGATCGACCCTCGGCCCGAGGTACCCGCGCCAGAGGCACGGCGAGACACGCAGCATGTTATGGATTTTGGAGATTGGCTCGATGTCGGCGTAGACGTTGAGCGTCGCCATGGCGTCCTTGTGCCCGAGGATCGATTGGAGCGCCTTGATATCGCCGCCCTGGCGGATCCACTGCGTGGCGAACGTGTGGCGCAGGCCGTGGAACGTGATCAGCTCGTCGTTGGTGCCCATGAGGCCGTTGGTCTCCGAGAACGTCTTGAACGCCCTGCGGATATAGCTCGCCGTCGCGAAGGCCGCGCCCGGCTCCGACAGGATGTAGCAGTTCCCGATCTCGACCGCCCCGGTAAGGTTGCGCGAGCGCAGCTTCCCGCGGTCGATCTCGTGGATCTCCTTCAGGAAGGGGAGCAGGCCGACCGGGTCGATGGGGATGCCCCTGGCGTCATGGGTCTTGGTGTCCTTGATGAACGAACCCATCCCCTTCGCGTACGCCACCGAGTGCCTGATCGAGATCAGGCCCGTCTCGAAATCCACATCGCACCACCGAAGGCCGCAGACCTCGCCGATTCGCATCCCCGTGTGCAGGGCGAGTACGACCGCCCCCTAATCCTCGGCGGACCAATCGAGTCCGAACTCCTTTCGGGCATCCTCTTCGCTCATGACTTCGAGAAGGTCTCCGGGTTGGCAACGAAGGGCGAGGCATAGCTGCTCGAGTGTGTTGAAGCGAATGCCGCGAATATGCCCTTTTTTTATACGGGACAGGTTCACGGGCGTGGTTCCAATCCTTTCGGCAAGTTCGTTCGAGGAAATCTTTCGCTCGGCCATGATCTTGTCGAGGCGAACAATTACGGGCATGGCGTTTCCTTACGCAATCTCGTCGGAGTCGAGGTACAGCTCTCGGGCGTACAAGAAGAGCTGGGAAAGCATGAGCAAGACGATGCCGAGAACCAGAGAGGTCCAGTCGAATGATGAAGCGATCTCTTGGGCGCCGACGGCCCCCTCGCCGCCAAACATCGAAACGGAGGTTTCGAGTGAGCCGGCGTAGAAGCTGGTGGCAGCTTGAACAACGAAGAGAATGCCGAGCACCTTCAAGCATGTCGCAGACCCTTTCTTGAAGGGGTCTCCGCTCTTGATCGTCCACACGAGAACGGCGCTGAGGATGGTCGTGGCGATACCGATGACGGCAGGGGCCAATGTCGAGATCGCAAGGGCTGGATACGCGGGGGAGTCTGCAATTACAGGGTTGTCGAGCACTTCGATTGCTGGCTTTAAGGAGAACGCCACTTGTGCGATGGCGGTGACGCAAAGGGCCGCAGAGGCTATCGCACATGCGATGCGGAAGGAATGAAGCCGGGGAGTGCGATTGTCGTAACTCATAATAACCTCCGAAGAATTTAAAAACCTCAGGTTACTTTTTAACAGTTTATGTTAAATTGATTTTGCCGGCAAGTAATCACAGCATGCTGCAACCGAAACCCCTCTAGATTGGAGAGGATTATGTTCAGTACTGTTAAGTCGTGTAAGCTCTTGGTTTTCCTCGGCCTCGCTCTTTGTCTGTTGCTGCCGGGAGCCCCCGCTTTTGCGGATACCCCGATGCCTCCTTCCCAGGAGAGCAGCCAGTGTGCCCTCGTTGAGCCCCTCGGGTATACGGACGACGTCGTCGATACCTACTGGAGCTACAGCTGTCCTCGCGGCGTGAGCGGGCACAGCATCTCGATGTTCAACATCTCTTACAAGACGATCTCCTACCGAAATGGCTATCGCCGATCCGCGCATCATAGGGAATCCCGCCTCGCTGCAATGTGTTCCTGTGGTGTTCTTGGCACAACTGATAAATGGCAATTTGTCTATAGCACCTACTAGATGCGAGGAGGGGCCGAGCATTTTGTTCGGCCCCTCTGTTCCGACTGGATGAGGTTAAGGTTGGCGATGAATATGCTCAAAATCTCGAAGGCAATCTTTAGGTCGCTCCTCTCCTCCAGGTCGCTCTGTGTTGCCGTTGTTGCGTTGATGGTTCTTTGTGCTCTGCCCGTCTTCAGGAGCGCGGCTGGCATCGACGGACGGGTTGAATACCTCGAGTCGGGAATAACCCGTGTTGAGCAGGAATTGTCAGCATCCTATGCGGATGCGCTTGTGAATGCGGGGGAGGAGGGCGTCTATACCTCTTCATCAAGCATGCCCGCGCTTCTGTACCCTCTTGCCGCGGGGCGTCTTGTCTTGGCGCCGCTCTCTCCTCTGCTTCCGTTTCTGCAGGTATCGGATGGAGCGTACTCCTTTTATGACGGATCGAAGGAGTACTTGCTATGGGCCGCAACGGCCGTTGCCGTCTCGTTCCTTGCCGCGCGTCTTAACAAACGTGAAAAACTCATCATCCAGGCACCGATGGGTGAGCTGGGCAGGCTTGTTGCATCGAGCGTATGGGCGAGTGTTTTTGCGATGCTTGCCGTCTTCGCCGTCAATCTTCCAGGGATAATCGCCGCACTTGTGAAGAATGGCCCGGGCTCGCTGTTCTATCCGATAGGCTACGTTCAATATGCGACTCCGGTTATCAAACCGGCTTGGCTGGTGTTCGCACAGACGGCCATCTTGCAATTCTTGGTGGCGGCGTTCATCTCGCTCGTCGTTCACCTTGCCGTGAAGATTGCCAATAACCCTACGCTTGGAATCGTGTTCGTATGTGCCCTGATGGGGGCGACGATGGTTCCCGGGTATTACGGAAGATCCATCGCTTTACGTGAGTTCGCCCTGTTGAATCCCCTTACGTATGCGAACACTGAGTTGACCGTCGGCGCCTATAGCCCGTACCCGACAACGCAGATAGTGAATCTGCCTGGACTTTGCTTCGAGCGTGGCGCGATTACCCTCGTATGCGCAATCGGGATCGAGGTGCTGGCAATTAGCCTGCTTTGCGTTGCTGGAAAGAGCGGCTGCGCGCGCCCGATGTCCCCGATTTGTCTTGAGAGAGGTTCCTTCACCGCATCGAGAACGACAGCCCGTTCGAGCGCTTGTACCTCCGCCGTTGCATACGTAAGAACGATGGGGAAGCTGCTCCTGCATTCTCCTGCCCTCGCCGTATGCGCGATTGCAATGTCGACGGCGATGCTGGCCCCGGCTCTGGTCGAGGTGTTTCCTGACGCTGGTGACGTTTCCGCTGTTCGGTATAGGGATGGGGAGCTCCGTTCAATAGATCGGTATCTAGAGCAGGACGTTGCGAATATGGACGTCGAGGGCAAAGCGGCCCTGGAAGGCATGCGAGATGCTCTTTCGGGTTTCGTGTACGCGCCCACGCCTGCGGAGGGGTTTCGAAGCCTTGCGACGTACGAGCGCGCTCGAGGCGAGCTGGGCGCGGCAGATGCGACCCTCCTGCAATCGATCGGAATCGAGCCGGAGACTCCTTCTCGTGCGGAGGCGCGCGCCCTTCTGCTCGAGTCGATCGCGAGCTTGCCGGACCCCAAGGTTTACGAGTTAAGTACGAAGATGCCCCCATTAATCCTCCTTTCCTATCTCCAGGCAGCGCTTCCTTCCTTGTTTTGGCTGTTGCCCGTGGTTGTCACATCGCTTGCGTGCACCTACCTGCGGTGCCGTTCCCTTCTGGTTTTCCAAGTCCCCGCAACAGCGCATGTGCGTTTTCTGACGGCTGTTGCGCTGTCTCTCCTGCTTGGCTTGGCGCTGCTTTTGGTGTCGATGGTTCCCGCTGCGGTTGTGTCCTTGATTAAGAACGGTGCGGGTGGATCGGAGTATCCCGTCGCTCTCATTCGGGCGGGAGCTTCGACAACGTCCATGGTGGGGGAGGCGGTGTTGTGCAGTATTCCGTTGCTGGTCATGGCATACGGCGTGATTTCCGTCGTCGCTGCGTTGACAGCAGCGATTAGCCGCAACCCCGTTGTCACCGGAGTGGTTTGCGCGGTTCTCTTGGTGTTGGGTTCGTTGAGCGCTCATGTTGAAAGCGCGGGCATGGGCGTCGCGCTGCTGGCTCCATTCGCCTCGTTTGATCCCGCTTCCCAGGTGGGGACGATTGGGTTCCTTGGGCGAGGGACGAACGCGATGCCTTTTGGAGAGGTCGTCGGCGCATCGGTCGCTCTGCTGGTGGTCTTGGGCGCCGTATCTCCGTTGATGGTGCGCCTGAGTGTTCCAAAGATCGAAAGGGGATGATCTCGATGATTGGCCTTCAAACGCTGACGATCTCTTATGGAAAGAAGGTACTCGTAGATTCGGTGGACGCTGAGTTTGCCCCGGGTACGGTCTACGGTCTCGTCGCTCCGAACGGGCATGGAAAGACGACGTTGCTGCGGGCGATGGCAGGTTTGCCGGGTCCTCGCGTGGACGGGAGCATCGTTCTGGATGAGGCGCAGGGCACGGGTACAAGAGAGGTCCGTTCTATGATCTTCTACGCACCTGGTGAGGGGACGCTGCTGTATCCCGGATTGCGTGCGGAAGATCACCTCAAGATGGTTTGCGATATGTGGCCACATGCTCGCGATATCGAAGTGATAGTGGAACAAACGCAGATAGGCGAGTTCGCGAAGATGAGGATCCGTACTCTGAGCCAGGGCATGAAGCAGCAGCTTACCCTGGCGATTGCGTATGCGACGGGTGCGCGGTACCTTCTATTAGATGAGCCCATGAACGCGCTCGACCCCAGCAGGGTGGACTTGCATTCAGAGATCCTCAGGAAGCTGGCCGATTCTGGTACGTGCATCATCATGTCATCCCACATCTTGGATTCGGTCGATAGGCAGTGCGATGAGATTCTGTTTTTGAAGGATGGGAGGCTCATTAGAAGCATCCCGCAAGATGATACTGCGCCGAAGTCTCGTGGATCCCATTTCGCAAAGCCTGCCGGACGCGCCGAGGGTGCGCTAAGCACGTATCGGCGACTCTACGAAAAGGGCGGGTAGAAATGCAAGTTAAAAATCTATGTGGTCAATATGATACCGTTGAACCCGCGTATCAATACCGCTCAGCCATTTGCCTCGCCCCCGTCGCACGTATCTTCATTCGGTCTGTCATTAATTAAACTAACGATGCTTTGAGAAATGTAGGTGCTTCTAAATGTACTGTCGACTTCTTCTCAAACTAATCCTAAGAGACAGGGCCGTATGGATCTCTACGCTCGTTCTTGCCGCAGCCTTCTCCGTCCCCATCGCGTTCAATTCACCCATCTTCGGCCCCTTCTTTATGAAGCAGGGCATGCAGAGCTTTGTCGACGCATTCAATACGCGCGCAACCCAAGCCAACGGCAATATGAACGAGCGAGGAATCATCACGTTATCAGGGGCAATTTTGAGAAAGGAGATGTTTTCTATCCAAGACGTCCGTTAGGAGGACACAATGAAGAAAATCGTCGAAACCGGGATCACCAGGCGAGCCGCTATCGCCGCAGCGGCGGTTGGAGGAATCTCCCTACTGATGCCAAAAGGGGTGTTAGCGGCGGAATTTCAAACACTTGATCAGAATCGAATCGACTACTTCGTTCGCCCCGACCTCACTGAAAACCAGTTTGACGCGATGCTCCGCGAACGCGCGGAGGAAGAAGCTGCGCAAATCATCGAGCAAGCCCTCGCCGGGTACGATGGCGACGCACGAGCCGGGGGACGTCCGACCTACGACACGGTATACGGCAGCGTGGTAAATAAGAGCACTGGATGGCATGACGTCGCCGGACAGCCGGCGGGCGGCGTGCAGATATCGGGAGGTGGCTCTATCTTCGTATCACCTTCCGGCGGCGGATCGGTCGGTGTGTCGGTATCCCTTCCCGGAGGAGTTGGCAGCGTGAGCGTTTCCATCCCGAAGGCAAATCGCTCCCTCAGCGTGACGGGGTACGCGGTCAACATTTCCGGATCGGGCTTCTACAAGGCGACGGCGAACGTGACCCACAAGATTCAACCCTACGTCGTCTATGAGACGACGAACGGGGTACGCAGGGTCTACGCAAAGATGGCCACCAACACGTTCTACAGCATGGCTCTCGGCAAGCGCAAAGTAGGCTGACATGAAGACCGGCTCCGCCAAAATACCCATTGCGCTGGCGTTATTGGTCGCGATAGCCGCAATCGCAGTCTCTGCCGTATCCATAAAAGATGCGAACACCTTGAAACATGGCATTTCCGAAGGGTTCCGCCTAGACGGAGTGTACCGAGACCACGAGACCGGCTTAACCCAGCTCTCCTTCCTTGGGGAAGACGAAAACAGGTGGCAAATCGTCGACAGCAATGGAAATGTGACCGACGGTTCATTTGAGACAACCGGCGATCCGAACATCTTCATGTTGGCCGACCAATCAGGAGATGATTACGGATTTGTCCACCTGGCTTACGCCTCCGCAGACGGAAACCAAGGAAGCCTTTATTTGAACACCGGAACGTCGGTGCTCGAATTTGACAAGGTAACCAGCGGCCCGGCTTTCGTCGTGCCTTAAATGCAAATCGAGTGTCATGAGAGAAGAGGGGACTGGCCTTGCCAGCCCTTCCTTTTACTGCCCAAGCGGGAATGCTCACCACTGCAGTTCGCGAACGTCAGACGCTTCCTCCGCCCGCGGCACTCGGCCAGGTACATGCTGATGATGACTTGATACGGCACCACTGTACGGGCGGACTCCGCCTTGAAGTAGTCGATGTTCTAGCCGTCGATGTTCATAGTGACGCGGCGGCGCACCTTCCCGATGTAGGGGTTCGGAACGCTGTCGGAGAAGTCGACCTCGGCGGGCATCTCCATAATCTCGTCCTTGCCATTCGTTTCGATAGCTCCAATACTGCCGTCCCTCTGTCCTCGTCGATTTTCTCGCCGAGATTATCCTGATGGTCGAGCCGCCATGCCTCTCGCAATGGCAAACCGTCAGCACCCACGATTCCAGAACGTTGAAATTTGCAACGTTCTACCAGTGCGTGGGTCGTTTTGAAGGTAATTCATGGGACCATTTGTCGGTAATCCGTGGGTCATTTTTCCTCGCGTTGTGCCGAAAAGACCGTGAACCTTTTGTGGGACACGCGGCGCCGTGGTACCATAGCCGAGTTTGTTGTCTTGGTCGGAAACCAAGACGCCTTATGCGCTGATCGGTAACCAGCGCCTGACCAATAAGGAGTCCTACCATGAAGCAGGGTATCCATCCCCAGTATGTCGAGTGCACGGTGACGTGCTCCTGCGGCAACACCTTCAAGACGCACGCTACCGTGTCCGAGATGAAGGTCGAGCTTTGCAACGAGTGCCACCCGTTCTACACCGGCCAGCAGAAGTTCGTCGACACCGGTGGACGCGTCCAGCGCTTCGCCGACAAGTTCGGTGGCGCCGCTGCCGCTCAGCTCAAGAAGGCCGAGGAGGCCAAGGCTGCCAAGGCCGCCAAGGCTGCTGAGGCCGAGGCCGCTCGCAAGGCCGCCGCTGAGGCTAAGGCTGCCGAGAAGGCTAAGCGTGCCGCTAAGTTTGCCGAGGAGGCTGCCAAGCAGGCCGCCGAGGCTCCCGCAGAGGCTCCCGTCGAGGAGGCCGCTGCCGAGGCCGAGACCACCGAGGCTGCTGAGTAAGTAGCTCGCCGCGGAAACACTCGCATTCATGGCATAAGGGCCGCGCATCCGTTTGGGTGCGCGGCCCTTTTCTTTCAAGACTTTAGTCTGCTGGCCGCGCAGCGGCCAGCTTTAAACCACCCGCTACGCGGGTGGAGACAAACGGCTTTACAAAGCCACCCCTCCGACCGATATTGACGATTGTTCAGGCCGTCAAGAATTCGAGTCGAAGGGGTGGTCGCCATGGCCCAGAAGGCCTACAGCCTTTCCCACACGAAGTGGATGCGCGAGTACCACGTCGTGTTCACGCCGAAGTATAGGCGCAAAGTGATCTACAACCAAATCAGGAGCGACATAGGGGAGATCCTCAGGAAGCTGTGCGAGTACAAGGGGATCGAGATAATCGAGGGGCACCTGATGCCCGACCACGTGCACGTGCTGCTGGCGATCCCGCCGAAGTACAGCGTCGCGAGCGTCATGGGCTACCTGAAGGGGAAGAGCTCGCTGATGATATTCGACAGGCACGCCAGCCTCAAGTACAAGTTCGGCAACAGGAAGTTCTGGGCGGAGGGCTACTACGTGTCCACCGTCGGCCTGAACGAGGCGACGATCGCCAAGTACATCAGGGAGCAGGACTCCCACGACATCGCGCTGGACAAGCTGAGCGTGAAGGAGTACGAGGACCCCTTCAAGAGGGGGTGATGCCGCCGGTTCGACCGGCGCGCCACGGGTCAAGATGCACTAGGCCTGGACGAAGTCCGGGCCCGCGCCTTTAGACGCGAGCCCGGGGCCCGTGGGTTATACCCTAAGAGCAAACCACCCTTTTTAAGGGTGGTTCTGATT
>CAJJZM010000017.1:0-23978 GCA_905197595.1 uncultured Collinsella sp. | reverse complement strand
ATTCCCGGGCCCTCTGCTTGCGTCACGGCGCTCGTTTCGTCCGGTATTCCCTGCGAGCATTTTTTCTTCGAGGGCTTTTTGGGCCGAAAGCACGGCGACCGCGTGCGCCGTTTGCAGCGCCTTGCCGTGGTGCCCGGCGCACTCATCTTCTACGAGTCTCCACATCGCATCGTGGCGACGCTCGAGGCCGTGGCGGAGGTCTTTCCCCAGCGTGAGGTTGCCGTCTGCCGCGAACTCACCAAGCTGCACGAGGAGGTCTTGCGCGGGTCCGCTGCCCAGCTTGCCGAGGAGCTGCGTGCTCGCGGCGAGGTAAAGGGCGAGATTGCGCTGGTCATCGCGCCGCCGAGCGAGGATGAGGAGACCGGTATCGTGCCGGTTGGCGCCGCGGCAGCGGATCCCGACGAGGCCCTGCGCGAGGATATCCGCGCCGCGCTCGAGGAGGGAGAGCCCGCGTCTGCGGTGGCCAAGCGCCTGTCTCAGAAGTATTCGCGCCGCAAGCGCGATGTCTATGCCATGGTGCTCGATATGCAATAGATGGAGGATATCCAGCCCTTGCGCTAGAATCATCCTCTGTATGCAACGTTTTTCTGGAGGACAAACCCCATGGATCAAAGCAAGCCTTCGTTCTTTATCACGACGCCCATCTACTACGTCAACGCCGATCCGCACCTGGGCACGGCTTATTCCACCATCATCGCCGACGTTCAGGCTCGCTATCGCCGCTCCGCCGGCTATAACGTCAAGTTCCTGACTGGCATGGACGAGCACGGCGAGAAGGTCGCCGAGGCCGCAGCCAAGCATGGCATGACGCCGCAGGAGTGGACCGATAGTCAGGCCCCGCACTTCAAGGAGCTTTGGAGCAAGCTCGAGATCTCCAACGACGACTTCATTCGCACCACCGAGCCGCGCCAGCATCACGCCGTGCAGTATCTGTGGGAGCGCATGAAGGAGTCCGGCTACCTGTATAAGGGTAGCTATGACGGCTGGTACTGCGTGCCCGACGAGACCTACTTTACCGATACGCAGGTCCAGAAGGGTGACGAAGAGTACGGTAGCGTCGGCCAGCACCTGTGCCCCGATTGCCACCGTCCGCTCGAGCGCGTGCAGGAGGAGTCCTACTTCTTTAAGCTCTCCGCCTTCCAGGACAAGCTGCTCAAGCTCTATGACGAGCACCCCGACTTTGTTGAGCCTGCGTTCCGTATGAACGAGGTGCGCAGCTTTGTCGAGGGCGGCCTCAACGACCTTTCCGTGAGCCGTACGAGCTTTGACTGGGGCATTCAGGTCCCGTTTGACGAGGGTCACGTGACCTACGTGTGGTTCGATGCGCTGCTCAACTATATGACGGCCGTCGGCTACGGTGTCGACACCGACGAGGCCCGTGCCGAGCTGGCCTATCGCTGGCCCGCGCAGTTCCATATTGTGGGTAAGGACATCATTCGCTTCCACTGCGTCATTTGGCCCGCCATGCTCATGGCCATCGGCGAGGCCCTGCCCGAGCACGTCTTTGCCCACGGCTTCCTGACCGTGCGCAATGCCGAGACCGGCAAGGCCGAGAAGATGTCCAAGAGCCGCGGCAACGCTATCGCTCCGCAGGACGTTATCGACATGCTGGGCGTCGAGGGCTATCGCTACTACTTTATGACCGACGTCGTTCCCGGTACTGACGGCGCCATCAGCTTCGATCGCATGGAGCAGGTCTACAACGCCGACCTGGCCAACAGCTGGGGCAACCTCATCTCGCGTTCGCTCAACATGAGCGGCAAGTACTTTGACGGCTGCGCGCCCGCCAAGCCCGCATCGTTCGATGCGTTCGACAACCCGCTGGCAAAGATCGCCGACGGCCTGGTCGAGCGCTACATGGCCAAGATGGACGTGCTCGATTACGGCGGAGCCAAGGACGAGGTTATGGAGCTCATCCACGCCGCCAACCACTACATCGAGGACTCCGAGCCTTGGGCGCTTGCCAAGGATGAGGCTAAGGCTGACGAGCTGGCATTTGTGATCTACAACCTGCTCGAGGCCATCCGCATTGCCGCTCACCTGCTGATGCCGCTCATGCCTCAGACCTCTGCCGAAGCCCTGCGCCGCCTGTCCTGCGAGGACGAGGCCGCGAGCGACGACCTCAAGGGCATTTGCGCTTGGGGCCTGCTTGCCGGTGGTCAGCCCGTCGAGAAGGGTGAGCCGCTGTTCCCGCGTCTGGGCTAAGACGCCGCGCGCCATATCGGCAATTTGCTGTTTAGATGTAAGGGCATGGCCGCAACGGTCCATGCCCTTTTGTTTCAAGACGCCGCCATCATGCTAAGGAGGCAACTATGACAACTTCGCCTTTGGCAAACCCCACGGCAACAAGGGAGCTGCTGGAGGAGTTTGGCCTTGCGACCAAGCATCGCCTGGGCCAGAACTTCCTGATCGACAACCATGTAATTGAGCGCATTTGCGAGCTTTCCGAGCTCACGGGCGATGAGCGCGTGCTCGAGGTTGGCCCGGGCGTTGGTACGCTCACGCTCGCGCTGCTGCAGGATGCGGCGTGCGTTACGTCCATTGAGGCCGATCCTGAGCTCGAACCGGTGCTCGACGCCCACGCCGCCGACTATGCCAACTTCCGCTTTATCATGGGCGACGCGCTTAAGGTGGGCCCGGAGCAGATTGAGCAGGCTGCGGGCGGTGAGCCGACGGTATTTGTCGCGAACTTGCCCTATAACGTGGCGGCGACGATCATTTTGCAATTTTTCCAGACGATGCCGGCGCTCAAGCGCGCCGTCGTCATGGTGCAAAAGGAGGTTGCCGATCGCATTGCCGCAGTGCCGGGCAACAAGACCTATGGCGGCTATACGGCAAAGCTTGGCCTGTATGCGCAGGTAACGGGTCGCTTTGAGGTGCCGCCGCGTTGCTTTATGCCGGCGCCACACGTGGACTCGGCCGTCGTGCGTATCGACCGTGTTGACGGTGTGGTGCCCGAAGGACTCGATCGCGAATTTGTGGCCCGCGTGATTGATGCTGCATTTGCTCAGCGTCGCAAGACCATCCGCAATTCCATGAGCGCCAACGGCTTTGCCAAGGACGTGCTCGATGCCGCCTTTGAGGCTTGCGGTATCGCACCCACCACGCGCGCCGAGACGCTCGATGTTGCCGACTTTGTCCGTCTGGCCCGGGAGCTTTCCCATGACGCTTAATGCCGAACGCGTGACGTTTACCAAAAAAAAGAAGACGGTTGCTTGTCCCGTGCCCTTGGCACCGCTTGCCGACACACATGCGCATCTGCTTTCGTTCTGGGGCAAGGATGTGCCCGAGACACTCGTGCGTGCCAAGGCGGCAGGCATCGACCTGTTGGTGACGGTCTTCGATCCCATTGCCGATAAGCGCAGCGTGACGGACTATAGCGACTGGCTGACGCGCGAGATTCTGCCGATGCAGGATATCCCGCAGATCAAGTATCTTGCCGGCGTGCATCCGTATGGCGCGCCGGACTATACCGACGACGTTCACGCACAGGTTGTTGCTGCGCTTGATGACCCTTTGTGCGCCGGTATTGGCGAAATCGGTCTGGACTACCACATGGATTACGACGACGACATCACGCCGGCGCCCCACAGCGTGCAGATTGATTGCATGGCACGTCAGCTCGAAGTCGCCATGCGCTGCAATGTGCCGGTGGAGTTGCACCTGCGGCACGAGGACTCGGATGGGGAGCGCACCTCGCATATGGATGCGTACAACGTGCTTCGTGAGGTGGGCGTGCCCCAGGTCGGTTGTGTGCTGCACTGCTTTGGCGAGGACCGCGCCACGATGGAGCGCTTTGTGGAGCTGGGCTGCTATATCGCCTATGGTGGTGCGGCCACCTTTAAGCGCAACGAAGACGTGCGCGAGGCATTTGCGGCAACCCCACTCGATCGAATTTTGTTCGAGACGGATTGCCCGTATATGGCTCCGGAGCCCATCCGCGGTCTTGAATGCGAGCCCGCAATGATCTCCATTACGGCAAACGCGCTGGTTAACGACCGTGTCGATCGCATTGGTGAGGACGCCGAAACAATCGCGCATGCCGCTTGGGAAAATGCCTGCAAACTTTTTCAAAAATAGTTCTTGCGTTCGCGGTGGCGCTCCGTTATTCTAATTCCTGCACGCGGGCGTGGCGGAATTGGCAGACGCGTACGGTTCAGGTCCGTATGGGGGCAACCCCATGAAGGTTCAAGTCCTTTCGCCCGCACCATTGATTGAAAGAGCTCCCAGCAATGGGAGCTTTTTTGTTATGGGCCCGTCGCAGGGACTTGAACCTGTGAAGGAGCGAGCGTAAAGAAAACGCGGAGCGTTTTTAGCGAGCTGGCGAGGACGCCGGCAGGCGGCCGATGCCGGTGCGGATCCGCGAAGCGGATACGCGGACGTCCTTTCGCCCGCACCATTGATTGAAAGAGCTCCCAGCAATGGGAGCTTTTTGTTATGCACGATCTCCTTGGACGGGTATCCTAATGCCAACGTGTGCCTATCAGAGGAGAGACCATGCTGTTTTCCGGTATCATCGCCGCCCTTACCAGCCTTTTGATTCCCATCATCATCCTGTTGCTGCTGCTCCCCAACGCCTGTTATGTCGTTGAACAGCAGCACGCCGTAATCATCGAGCGCTTGGGTAAGTTCAACCGTATCGTCAACGCGGGCTTCCACGTGAAGGTGCCCGTGATCGACCGCAAGGCCGCCACGGTGAGCCTGCGCACCATGAAAAACGGTTTTGGCATCGACGTTAAGACCCAGGACAACGTGACCATCGGCCTTGAGGTCTCTGCTCAGTACCACGTGAGCTATGACATGGGCGCCGGCCCGGCAGATTCGGGTATCTACAAGAGCTACTACATGCTGCAGGAGCCCGTCGACCAGATGCGCGACTTCATCACCGACGCCCTGCGCTCTTCGATTCCCGTCTACACACTCGATGAGGTCTTTGCCAAGAAGGATGACATCGCCAAGGATGTCAACGCTACCGTTTCCGAGCAGATGGCCGCCTACGGCTTCACCCTCGTGTCGACACTCATCACCAAGATCGCGCTGCCGACCGAGGTCGAGAACTCCATGAACGACATCAACGCCGCCCAGCGCAAGCGCGCTGCGGCACAGGAGCTCGCCGAGGCAGACCGCATCAAGCGCGTCACCGAGGCGACCGCCGAGGCCGAGGCAATGGAAAAGGCGGGCGAGGGCATCGCCAACCAGCGCAAGGCCATCGCGCTGGGCATCAAAGATTCGCTCGAGATCATCCAAGAGACGGGCGTCGGTAACGACGAGGCCAACCAGCTGTTCATGTTTACGCAGTGGTCCGAGATGATGACTGAGTTCGCTCGCACGGGTAAAACCTCGACGGTCGTGCTGCCGAGCGACTTTTCGCAGTCGGCCTCGATGTTCGAGCAGATGCTGGCCGCCGGCAAAGTCCAAAACGATTCGAAGGAGTAGGCCCGCGTGAAATACACCGTCGTTTGCGTCGGCAAGCTCAAGGAGCGCTTTTGGAAGGACGCGTGCGCTGAGTACACCAAGCGCCTGGGTGCCTATGCCAAGGTGGATATCCGCGAGGTGGCCGATATCGACCCGGCCAAGGCGGGCGGCGTGGATGCCGTGCGCGACAAGGAGGGAGCGGCGATTCTTGCTGCCTTGCCGTCTCGAGCGCATGTGATCCTGTTGGCTATCGAGGGCAAGGAGCGTTCGAGTGAGGAGCTCTCGGCGAGGCTCGACGATCTTATGCTGCGAGGCAGCAGCGACATTGCCTTTGTGATTGGCGGTTCGGACGGCGTGAGCGATGACGTGCGCGCACGCGCCGACGAGATGCTCAGCTTTGGACGCATTACCTTGCCGCATAACCTGGCACGCGTGGTGCTGTTGGAGCAGGTCTATCGCGCCTGCAAGATTAGCCGTGGCGAGCCGTATCACAAATAGGTCGGCAATACGAAACAATGACGTGGGACAATAGCTTTCGTTTTGAGGAACGTTTCTGAGAGGACTATGTGATATGAAGATCGGATTTGTCGGTTTTGGCAATATGGCGAGCGCCATGGCCGATGGCTGGATTGCCGCCGGTGTGACTGCGAGTGACATGTGTGCCTGCGCGGGCCGCTACGACGCCTTGGTTGCGCGCTGTGAGGTGCGTGGGATGGTCGCTTGTCGTGATGCGGCAGAGGTTGTCGCCGCATCCGATATCGTGGTCGCTGCGGTCAAACCGTACATGATCGAGAAGGTATTCGCCCCGCTCAAGGATGCTCTTGCCAAAAAGGTCGTTCTGTCGGTTGCCTGGACTTGGGACAGTGCCAAGTGGGAGCAGGTCCTGCCGGGCGTCGCGCACATCTCGACGGTGCCCAACACGCCGGTTTCGGTGGGAGAGGGCGTTATCGCCTGCGAGAAGTCCTCTACGCTCAACGGCGAGCAGCGTGCTGTTGTGCTCGACCTGCTCGGTAAGCTTGGCGCTGTCGTCGAGCTCGACACAAGCCTGCTGTTTGTGGGCGGCACGGTGGGTGGTTGCGCTCCGGCGTTTGTCGCCATGGCAATCGAGGCCCTGGGCGATGCGGCGGTCAAGCACGGTATCCCGCGTGCGGATGCTTATCGCATTGTGAGCCAGATGGTGCTGGGTACGGCAAAGCTGCAGCTTGCAGGCGGCCAGCATCCTGCGGCGATGAAGGATGCCGTATGCTCGCCCGGTGGTGCCACCATCAAGGGCGTCGTTGCGCTCGAGGACGCCGGCATGCGCAGCGCCCTGGTCAAGGCAATCGACGCAACCCTCCAGTAAAACCGACCAAAAAAGGGACAGTTTATTTTGGCAGGTTTTTCCTGCGGTTTTGTCCTTTTAGCGAAAAGTGCCCCGCAACTGGCTCAATTCCAGTTGCGGGGCACTTGCGTTTGCCCAGATAAAACCGACCAAAATAAACCTGTCCCTTTTTTGGCAGGTTAGTCCCAGAAGCCGTCTTCTTCGTCCTCGGACTTGGGGCCGCGGTCGACATACATCTTATGGGTGCGCTTCTCCATTACAAAGGCAATAATCGCAAACAGCAGGATGCCGCCGGCGAAAAGGATGGCAAAACCGGTGCGGGTGCCAAACAAAAAGGAAAAAACTGCGTCCATTGGGTGCCTTCTTGCGTAGTTGAGTTGGGTCGTAAACGCTCATAAGTATATACTTGCCCATACATGTACAAGGTTGCAACCTAAATGGAATGTATATCGCCGGAGGATCTAATGCTTGATATCAAGTTTGTTCGCGAGAACCCCGATGCCATCGATGTCGCCATGGCTAACCGCCAGACGTCTTGGGATCGCGAGAAGTTCTTTGAGCTCGACGAAGAGCGTCGTGCCGTCATCACCGAGGTTGAGGAACTTCAAGCCACGCGCAATGCCGAGTCCAAGAAGATCGGCGCCCTGATGAAGGAGGGCAAGAAGGACGAGGCCGAGGCCGCCAAGGAGGCCGTGCGCGCCGTCAACGAGAAGATTGACGGTCTGGCCGAGCGCCGCACCGCCCTCGAGCAGGAGCAGTACGACTTCATGGCTCACCTGCCCAACATTCCGTGCGATGCCACCCCGTACGGTAAGGACGAGGACGAGAACATCGAGCGTCGCCGCTGGGGCACCCCGCGCGAGTTCGACTTCGACTTTAAGCCGCACTGGGACCTGGGCACCGATCTGGACATCCTCGACTTCGAGCGAGGCAACAAGCTCTCCGGCAGCCGCTTCACCGTTCTCGGTGGCGCCGGCGCCCGCCTGGAGCGCGCCCTTATCAACTTCTTTCTGGACACGCACACGAGCCGTGGCTTCAAGGAGTGGTGGCCGCCCATCGTCGTCAAGCGTCAGACCATGTTCGGTACGGGTCAGCTGCCCAAGTTCGAGGACGACGCCTATCACGTCTCGGGCGACAACTTCTTGATCCCTACCGCCGAGGTCGTGCTCACCAACCTGCACGCCGGTGAGGTCCTCGACGCCGACACCCTGCCGCGCCGCTACACTGCCTTCACTCCCTGCTTCCGCGAGGAGGCCGGTTCCGCCGGTCGCGACACCCGCGGCATCATCCGTCAGCACGAGTTCGACAAGGTCGAGATGGTCAAGTTCGCTAAGCCGGAGGACTCCGACGAGGAGCTCGAGAGCATGACCGCCGAGGCCGAGTACCTGCTGCAGCAGCTGGGTCTTCCGTATCGCGTGATTAGCCTGTGCACCGGCGACTTGGGCTTCTCTGCCCGTCAGACCTACGACATCGAGGTCTGGCTGCCGAGCTACAACGCCTACAAGGAGATCAGCTCCTGCTCCAACTGCGGTGACTTCCAGGCCCGTCGCGCCAACATCAAGTATCGCGACCCCGAGAACTTCAAGGGTTCGCGCTACCTGCACACCCTTAACGGTTCCGGCCTGCCGGCTGGCCGTACCATGGCAGCCATTCTGGAGAACTACCAGAACGCTGACGGCACCATCACGATCCCCGAGGTTCTGCGTCCCTACATGGGCGGCCTCGAGAAGATCGAGCCGGTCGCGTAGATTGGCTGCATAAGCGATTTGCTAGGGCACTCCTTTTTGGGGTGCCCTTTTTGTGTGCGGCCATACCATGCTGTGCGGACAGCTCAATAGAAAACACACGAACAACTGTTCTGTATACAGCCATCTACCTGCTATGCTTTTGCTAAATAAGAGCGAGAGAAAGGGGACGCGATGGAGCTGTTTGATGATCGGGTGGTTTTGTTTGAGAGCGACGAGGGCGGGGAGTACCTGCTTGTGACGTGTGAGCCGTCTGGCATGGGTGGCCTGGTGGTTCGACAGACGAGCGAGGGGCCGTTGACGCAATGGTGCTACGAGGAGTCGCCTCATGTGGTTGAGACGTTTGTGGCGCACGAGGGGCTTGTGGCGCTTGAGCGGTTTTATGAGGTGGGAACTTCTAACCAGGTGGCGCGCATGCTGGGTATCTCGTTTGCCGACTACGACTGTGCCCAACGGGTGCGTTCGCTTCTGGGGGAGCTTGGCGCCGGGTTCGATGTGATTGAGAAGCCAATCGATCGCACAAGAAGCGCTGATGCTTGTGGTGCAGCGTGACAAATTGCGGCCCGCACGAAAAAAGTTCGAGATTTTGCTTGACTCTAACGAACTAAAGTGGTTTTATATGTCTTGCGTTGCGGCGTTACCTCAGCTGGATAGAGGGTCTGACTACGAATCAGAACGTCATAGGTTCGAATCCTATACGCCGCACCATTTGAGATTAAAGCTCCCGGCAACGGGGGCTTTTCTTTTACGTAAACACCGCATGGATTCGAACCTCGGTCGAGGCGCGGGCGTAAAGCGGACGATTTCCTGTCGACTCGTGTAAGATTCCGAGTAGATGTCGCGACTTATTCGCGACCACTCCTTCTTCAAGCGACCGATCAGGGTGATATTCCGTGGCAGAGCGTCCGACATACAAGCTCAGGTTTCTCGATCCCAAGAAGCGCTTTCCGGCGATGCCCGAGCAGCCTGCGGGACGCTCATATGGCGTGGTCTGGAAACTCTTTGGCGAGGATCAGCATGAATCTTGTTATGTCGTCGAATTCGTTGGCAAAAGCCATGTGTCGCTTTTGGGCTACGTAAGCGTTTCGGGCGAGGTGTACAAGGTGGACCGCCCCGTCAGCGAGGCTCCGCTGCCCAACGATCCCGACATGGAACTGGTCCTTGACGAGTCGGACTCCGGTATTGGTGAGATTATGGTGAGGGGAGCAAACGGCACAATGCGCGCGTGCGCGCGAACCGTCGGCTCTCCCGAAGGTCCCATGCGCGAGCAGTCCGATCACGAGACATGGAATTCGACCCGCTCCCTTCCTTACGGTGAGTTCATGGCATCGATGTTCCTGCGCTACGTGATATTCGCTGACTCCGAAAATACCATTGCGAGCACGGCGGACGCCGACGGACTCGACGAGGGTATGCAAAACGTTGTCGACAAGATCAAGCTCGTAAAGCTGCCCGAGCCGGTCGAGGTGTTTTTGGGCTTTAACACGACACCGCTACCTGACGCTATCGAGACGCTGCTCTACCGCGTTGACCATGCCGAGAATCCGAGCGGTATCGAGCGCTATGCCGCCGCCCTTATGAGTGAAATTGACTTGCCCCGCCTGCGCACCATCGCTGCCAAGTCCGAGATGAGCCTGGCTCGCATTGATCGTTCAAAGCTTTTCTATCTCAATTTTGATCGTAGCCTGCTGGACCAGGACGAGATTGACATGCTGCTTGCCATCGAGTGCCGTCTCAACCGTCTCTCCGGCATCCTTGAGCGCATCGGGGCCGGATTGGTCCCCGCGGCATCCTCGCCGAGCCTTGAGGGCTGCGCGCTCTTTGATGCGTGGCATATCGCCAAGACGACCAACGATGTTCCCCGACTGCTCGATACGGCCTCGAGCGATAACCCGTGGGGCAAACCAGGTGCGGTGGCTTGCCAGCCGGGCGGTGAGTGGGACGTTCGCACCCGCTTTGCACGTATCGTAGAAGCGCTCAACGTGGTCACACGGCTCGACTATACCTATCGGGCAAACGTTGCCGAGGGGATTATGCTCGTTCGGTTTGGGCACTCTGTCGTGGATGCCATGCCGCAACGTGAATACGACGCTCAAGATGACGCCTGGCGCGAGCTGGACGAGGACACGCGCGCGATCTGGGCCGCGGAGCACGATGCGCGCGTGGCGCTCACGCTTGCGGCAGCGTGTTTTGCCGCGGGCACCTGCATCACGCGCTGCTATGTGCAGATTGCTGCTCCCGACAGTGAGCAGGGCGAGCGCGTTGTCACAACATATTTCTTTGGGCGCGCGGCCTATCTGGCCGATTGCGTGTCTGTCGCCAAGGATCTTGAGAGCATGGACATGGATGATATGCCGTGCAAGCGTGTGCTTGAGGCGTATGAGTCAACAGCTCCGGCGACGATTGAGCCTGCGGAGGTTCATGCTCGTCCGCGTGATGACCATCGCGCGCTGCCGCCGGCGCTGCGCGATCTGCTGCTTGCCGATACGGCTGACGAGTTGGAGGTCATGGAAGAGGACGACGACCCATACGTGGCCCGTGTTGTTGAATTGCGCGAGCAGACAAAAGTCGACCGTACAGGTGCTTTTGAAGGCTTTTCCCGTCTTGTCGAGGAGTTGGAGGCCAAGTGCGCCGTCGCCGAGCTTTTGACGACAGGTCCGGTTCAAACGCAGTTTTGCGATAACCAGCTGGTGCGCATGGTGCTACCGGTGTTGGAAGAAGACCGTTCCGTGCGTATCCTTCGCGCTCCCGATGCGCTGTATTTTGCCCAGCACGAGATCTGCAGCTTTTACGCCGAACAAGAGGACTTTGAGCGTGCACTGCCCGAGGTGCGTCGTCTCTACGATTTGGCGCGCTCGTCCATGCAGTCTCACTTTGCCCTGATTAACGTGCTAGCACGCCTGGAGCGCTATGACGAGATTATAGAGGTGGCGCGCCACGGCCTGCGCATTGCCAGCGACCGGCCTTCGATTGGCTACCTGTTCTATCGCCTGGCATTCGCCTACTGGAACTGCGACCAGCTCGAGCTGGCGCTGGCATGTTATCGCCTGGTGCCGCGCGGCGAGGAGTCGGGCAGCAGCGCGCTGGAAGAAATGCAGGGCCTTATGAACGAGATGGGTGTCAGCGAGCCTCCGACGTTCGAGGAAGCGGTCGAGACCATCCGCAGGGCTGGACTCGAATTGCCGCCCGTGCCCGCGGTGGCCAACCAGCTTGCGGATGCCGCCGTGCAGCTGGTCGATAACGGCTTCTTTTTCCTGGCGCGCGGTTGCATCTTCCAAATGTGGCGTACCATGGGCAACGACGAGCTCGGCTCCCTCAACCGCTCGCTGGGGTAGGGGCGAAAACTGCAAGGAGGAAAGGCCGCCGGGCAATTAGAAAATTCCCTCTTGCCCAACTTCGACTGTTTGGTTACTATAGAACGGCTGTTACGGAGAGCTGACCGAGAGGCCGAAGGTGCTCGCCTGCTAAGCGAGTATGCCCCAAAAGGGCATCTGGGGTTCGAATCCCCAGCTCTCCGCCAGTACGAATTTGAAGAAGGGTCCCATTTGGGGCCCTTTTTATTATCAAGAATGGCGGCTGGGGATTCGAACCCTCAAAAAAGAAGGCATCCTTTCGGACGCCTCCTTTCAGCGAGTGTATTGTTCTTCGACCTTACACCTCGGGCGCCTTGGCTACGGTCTCGCTCTCGGCTGTGAGCGGGCGGTTGTCGATACGACGGCCCAAGCGATCGAGTTTCACGAGTAGCCACTCAATGGGATTCGGCCCCGAGCCTTCCTCGTCGGCAACCAAATCCACGACGGCAATCTTGGTGCCATCCTGCTTGAGCGTAACGCTGCCCACCTTGTCGCCCACATGCACCGTGCCCGAAAGATCGTCGTAGCTAACCTTTTCGGTCACCTCGCCGGCAAGGGAAAACACGGTCGCTTGCGCCGTGGGGTCGGCGAGCGTGGCGTCGATCGTCTTATCCGTCCAGTCGGTTTGACCAATGCGCGCCATAAGCGGGTTGCCGTTGGCGGTCTTTTCCTGCGTGTTGGCGATTGCGACCGTCACCTTGTGACCGTAGTACCAATTGGCAAGGGTTGCGGTATCGGTAAAGCGCTGGTCGGTGGTGGTGGAGTTCAAAACGACGGTGTAGATCTCGTCGCCATCGCGGTTGTAGGCACCCGTAAAGCAATAGCCTGCATCGTCGGTAGTGCCGGTCTTGCCACCGATGTTGCCATCTTGGCCCAGCAAATAGTTATGCGTGTCCATGGAATGCGAATGGTCGGTGCCGTCGGCGCCCGTGACCTCGATCCAGGAATCCTCGCTCGCTACGACCTCGCGGATCGTGTCGTTTTTCATGGCCTCCTGCATCATCAGCGCTACGTCGTGTGCGGTTGAGTGCATATCGCCAGCCCACTCATCAAAGTCCAGACCATGCGGGTTTTCAAAAAGCGTACCGGTGCAGCCGAGCTTCTTAGCGCGCTCGTTCATGGCCTTCACAAATGTGGCCTCGGCGTCTTTGGTCTTAGGGTCGATCTTCTTGCCCACATATTCGGCGAGCACGATGGCGGCGTCGTTGCCCGAGGGAATCATCAGGCCGCGCAGCGCCTGCTCCACGGTAAGCTCGTCGCCTTCGAGCAAGCCGGCGGTCGAATTACCCACGGTGGCTGCGGCGTTGCTCACCGTGACCTTCTCGTCTATCTTGCAATTCTCGACGGTTAGGATTGCGGTCATGACCTTGGTGATCGAGGCGATTTTGACCTGCTCATCGGCGTCGCGCCCATAGTAGACGGTGCCGTCTTTGCCCATGACGAGGGCATTGGTCGCATCGATATCGGGCAGGTTTTCGGCCGTGATGCCGCGCTCATCGGCGGTTTTGCCGCAGACATTGTCGGTCGTGAGCACTTGGGCGCCGGCGACGGTGGGCACGCCAGCGGTAAGGGCGATAGCGCAGACAAAGCCGGCGGCAAGCTGGGCTGAGCGCTTTGCAAAAGAGGTGAGGGACTTCACAGATTTCGCTTTCGACGGGATGGTCTCTTCTGGAACTAGAGTATATCGTTTGCCGGCATCGGCGATCATCGCGTGCGTGCGTGGCCCACATCCGCGCCCGAACGGACACATTGGTCCTTAAGGTCGACTTAATCGCCCGCGCTTGTTGTGTGTGGCACGCGCCGCCTCGGGCATAATGGAGCGCGAGAGGAGCACGCATGAACGAGCGCATTTTGGTAGTTGATGACGAGAAAGCCATCGCCGACCTGGTTGGTATCTACCTTACAAAAGAGGGCTTTGATGTCCAGATTGCCTACAGCGGGGCCGATGCGGCCAAGGCGATTCTGGAGCAGGAGTTTGATCTGGCGCTGCTGGATGTCATGCTGCCTGATATCGACGGCTTTGAGCTGTTGCGTACGATCCGTTCCAGCCATACCTATCCCGTGATCATGCTGACGGCACGCGATGCCCAGCAGGATAAGATCGAGGGGCTCTCGCTTGGCGCAGACGATTATGTGGTCAAGCCGTTCCGTCCGCTGGAGCTCATTGCACGCGTTCATGCTCAGCTTCGTCGTTATACCAGCTACGGCAGCCGCGCACAGGCGGCCGAGTCGCCGATCATCCAGCTCGACGGCCTCGAGATCAACCGCGACGCCCGCTCTGTGACGGTGGACGGTGCGCCGGTGCGCCTTACGCCCATCGAGTATTCCATCTTGCTGTATCTGGTCGAGCATCGTGGTAGCGTGGTGCCCGTGGAGGACCTGTTCCGCGCGGTGTGGAACGAGGACTTTATGCCCGGCTCCAACAATACGGTTATGGTGCACATTCGCCATCTGCGCGAAAAGATCGGCGACGATGCCCAGAAGCCGCGCTTTATCAAAAACGTCTGGGGCGTCGGCTACATAATCGAATAACGCCTTTGATGGTGGGGGAGTAGATATGACAAAAGACGATAGGCGGGCATTCGAGGTACCCGATCGACTCTTTGAATACGTAAGGGCGGTCGTTGACAACCGTGCGTTAGCGACGGTGCTGCTCTTTTTGCTGAGTCTGCTGCTCATCGGCATTGACAATATCGTTGGCATCCTGGCAGTTCTACTCATTGGCTTTTTGCTGATTGATCGATTCGAAATCGTTCGCCGCTGTGTGGTGATCGGCGGCGCCGCGTGGACAATTACGTTGGCGATCGGGTCCATGGCGCTTGGCGGTATTGGCGAGCCCGTATTCTTTGACGCCGGCTTTGTGTTCAACATGCTTGGATTTGTGCTGGCGCTTGCCGTGTGCGTCCTGTTCTTCTGCGGACGCGCCCTGTACTACCAGGGTTACGAGCAGGGCGAGCTGCACGCCGACCGCGTGATTGCCGCCCGCATTCAGGACCGTCTGATCGATAACCCCGACACATGGGACAACATTGACGGCGACTTCCTCGAGGTCGAGGGCGCGCTCAACCGGGCGCGCGATTGCGAGCGTAGGGTTCAACAAGCCCTGCGTGACGAATCCCACCGCAAAGATGACCTGGTGACGTACCTGGCGCACGACCTGCGCACGCCGCTCGCCAGCGTGGTGGGCTACCTTTCGCTCTTGCAGGAGGCCCCCGATTTGCCGCTTGAGCAGCGCACACGTTTTACGGGCGTGGCACTCGACAAGGCCCACCGGCTCGATGCGCTCATCGAGGAGTTCTTCGACATCACGCGCTTTGATTTCCACGATATCGTGCTCACCCGCAGCTACGTCGATTTGGGGCTCTTACTGGCACAGGTGGCCGACGAGTTCTATCCCATTCTCAACGAACAGCATAAAGAAGCCCAGGTTGATATCTGCGAGGATCTGACGGTGCTCGTGGACGGCGACAAGATGGCTCGCGTATTCAACAACATCATGAAAAACGCCGTTGCCTATAGCTATGAAGGCTCGATGATCACGATTGAGGCCAGACGTTTGGGTAACGGCGGCGTGCGCGTACGATTTATAAACCAGGGCGATCCGATCCCTGAGCCAAAGCTCAAGGTGATCTTTGAGAAGTTCTATCGCCTAGATGCGGCGCGTGCGACCAATCGCGGCGGCGCTGGGCTGGGTCTCGCCATCGCCAAGGAGATTGTATGCGCGCATGGCGGCACCATCGCGTGCGAATCGACGCCCGAGCATACCGTTTTTACCATCGAGCTGCCCGCCGCGTAGCGTAGGCGCCCTTACAAACACCTGACAATGCGCTCACGTGCGTTTGAGCCGCGGTTTCTACTATCGATACTGCTGAATTGATATCGACGTGGAGGTATGCGGTATGACGGCTGGTGTGGCTATGGAGCCCACGGAGCTCGAGGAGCTAATGGAGGCGCGAGCCGAGGCTGCGCACGAGCGCGAAGTCGGAGACGCGACGCGCCCCACGGCGCAGGATCTTGCCGCCTCGCCGACGCGCATCGATGTCGAGGGCCTCGACCTGTTCTATGGCGACCATCATGCGCTCAAGGACGTGAATATCAAGATCCGCGACAAGCAGATCACCTCGTTCATCGGGCCTTCGGGCTGCGGAAAGTCCACGTTGCTGCGCTGCTTTAACCGCATGAACGACGGCATCAAGGACTGCCGAATCGAGGGCAAGATTGCGATCGATGGTCAAGATATCCTGGGCGATTACGACATCTGCCGCCTTCGCCAGCGCGTGGGCATGGTGTTCCAGCGCCCCAACCCGTTTCCCATGAGCATCTACGACAACGTCGCGTACGGCCCCCGTGGCATGGGCGTGCGCGATCGCGTCGTGCTCGATGAGCTGGTCGAGGATTCCCTTTGTCGAGCCGCTCTGTGGGATGAGGTCAAGGACAAGCTCAAGGAGTCGGGCCTGGGTCTTTCGGGTGGACAGCAGCAGCGCCTGTGCATCGCCCGTGCACTTGCCGTGCAGCCCGACATTCTGCTGATGGACGAGCCCACGAGCGCCCTCGATCCCGTGTCGACGCTGGTGGTGGAGCAGCTTGCCTGCGAGCTCAAGGAGACCTGCACGTTGGTGGTCGTTACGCACAATATGCAGCAGGCGGCGCGCATCTCCGACTCGGTCGCGTTTTTCTTGCTGGGCGAGCTGGTGGAGCACGCGCCCACCGCTCAGCTCTTCAAAAAACCGACCGATTCGCGCACAGCGGATTATTTGACGGGACGTTTTGGCTGATACCATCTCGTAAAGGTACCTTTAGGGTTAAGATGCGGTCATGCCGGCCGCAAAGGGGTTCAACATGATCTACTACGTCGAGGACGATGACAACATCAGGGATTTGACGGTCTATGCGCTGCGCAAGCAGGGAATCGAGGCCGAGGGCTTTTCGTGCGACGGCGAGTTTAAGGCCGCCGTGGCGCGACGGGTACCCGATGCCGTCCTGCTCGACATCATGCTGCCCGATACCGATGGTTTGGCGATTATGCGTCGCCTGCGCGCCGACCGCCTGACGGCGACGATGCCCATCATGATGCTTACTGCCAAGGACACCGAGCTCGACAAGGTGATGGCGCTCGATGGCGGTGCCGACGATTACCTGACTAAGCCGTTTTCGCTCATGGAGCTTGCGAGCCGTTGCCGCGCACTGCTGCGTCGCGGCGGCATGGTCAAGCAGGCGAGCGATGTGCTCAGTGTGGGCGACATCGTGCTCTCGCCCAGCCATCGCGAGGTGACCGTTGCCGGCGAGCCGCTTAAGCTCACCCTGCGCGAGTTCGACCTGCTTGAGTATCTCATGCGCAAGCCCGGCGTGGTCTTTACCCGCGAGTCGTTGCTGCAGAGCGTGTGGGGCTGGGACTTCGACGGCGGTTCGCGCACCGTTGACGTGCACGTGCAGACGCTTCGCCAAAAACTGGGCGAGCATGCCAGCGCCATCGAGACCGTGCGCGGCGTGGGCTACCGCTTGGCTGAGCCTTCTGCCGGTGATGGTGCCGAAGGTGACGACACCGCGTCCACCGCATCGGAGGAGTAACCCGTGGTCTTCGCCCCCCAGGGAAAACAAACGCTATCGCACCGCGTTTTTGTGACGATCTTTGTTTGCGCCATGGCGGTTATCGTGGCGTTTACGGTGCTGGGTGCGTTCTTTGTGCAAAACACCTTGGCGGATGCCACGAGTGCCAATCTGGCGCAGGAAACTGAGCTCATTGCTGCCGCCCTCGACGAGCAGCAGGAGCCCATCCCGTTCTTGCGTAGCCTCGATCGCGAGGACTTACGCATCACGCTGATTAACAAGGATGGATCGGTTGCCTACGACAACGAGGCGTCGCCTTCCACACTGCCCAACCATGGCGATCGCCCCGAGGTCATCGAGGCCTTTGAGAGTGGTTCGGGTTCCGCGGAGCGCGCAAGCTCTACGCTCGACGAGATTATGCTGTATCGCGCCGTCGCCCTTGATAACGGCCAGGTTGTCCGCTTGGCGCAGGCCCAGCCTGGCGTTGCGGCGATTTTGCTGTCGATGGTGGCGCCGATGCTGCTTATCGCAGCAGCGGGTGCGGTGCTCTCGTTTTTTATGGCGCGCCGCGAGTCCCGTGCCATCATCGCGCCGTTGCAAGAGGTGGATTTGGACCACCCGCGCCGTAGCTATGAGCACGCCTATGTCGAGATGGTCCCCATGCTTGAGCGTATCGAGTCGCAGCGCCAGGAACTCAAGCGCCAAATGGCGGCGCTAGCGGACAACGACCGTATGCGCCGCGAGTTCACGGCGAATATCACCCATGAGCTCAAGACGCCGCTTACGGCGATTTCGGGCTATGCCGAGCTCATCGCAAACGGCATGGTTGAGGGCGAGGATGACCTGCGCAACTTCGGCGGTCGCATCTATCGTGAGGCGGGCCGCTTGGCAGCGCTTGTCAACGATATCCTCACGCTGTCTAATTTGGACGAGGCCGAACGTGCAACTGAGGGCGAGGCGGTGCCCATTGGGTCCACGGAGCCTATTGAGCTCTCGCGTGCGATCTATGCGGTTGAGCAGCGTCTTGAACAGGTTGCCCGTCAGGCGAATGTGACGATAAGTCATGAGGCCAAGCCTGTGGTCATCGAAGGCGTGTCGCGCTTGGTCGACGAGCTCATCTATAATCTGGCAAGCAACGCCATCCGCTACAATCGGCCCGGCGGTACGGTTACGCTGCAGTGCGGCACCAACGACGAAGGCCATCCGTTCCTCGCTGTCGCCGACACGGGAATCGGTATCGCGCCTGAAGAACAGGGCAAGGTATTCGAGCGGTTCTATCGCGTGGACAAGAGTAGGTCCAAGGCACGCGGCGGAACCGGCCTGGGGCTTGCCATTGTCAAGCATGCGGCCCTGTATCATCACGCCACGCTTGATCTGTCGAGCGAGTTGGGCGTGGGAACCACCATAACGGTGACGTTTCCCATACAGCAGGACGAGCCATTCGCATAGCGATACAACATAGATATTGATGTAGACGCCGCATTTGACTTTCGGGTGCGGCGTTGTTGTGCAATTTTACGATTGCTTCCGACATTTTTACAGGAGAGCCTGTTTCTTATGTATAGAGTTTGGTCTCGGTAAAAAGATGCGATAACATACGGACAGTTTTGTCAATCCGAACTGGGGAAATGAAAGGCAAGCTGCATGACCCTTCTCGAACTGTTCCAGCTGCTGAAGAAGCACCTCAAGCTGGTCATCACCCTTCCGGTGGTCTGCGCGATCGCCATGGGCATCGTGTCCTTCGTTGCGATGGACAACACCTATACCGCGACGACGAGCATGTACATTCTCGCCAAGACCGACGATAGCGGTCAGATGAGCTACAACGATCTCTCGGCGAGCCAGATGCTTTCCAACGATATCGCCACGCTGCTGGATAGCGATAGCGTTAAGAGCGGCGCCGCCAAAGAACTGGGCCTTACCGATCTGGATGACTACAAGGTGTCTGTTTCCTCCGAGACCACCACGCGTGTCATTACGCTTTCGGTTACCGGCACCGATGCCAAGGAGACGGCTGAGGTCGCAAAGGCCATTGCCAGCTCGGTGAGTACGGTCGCTCAGAACGTCGGCGCTGCCCAGAGCATCAACGTTATCGACGAGGCTAAGACCCCCGAAGCCCCCAGCGGCCCCAAGCGCACGCTGTATATTGCCGTCGCGTTCCTCGCCGGTATCTTTATCGCAGTTGCCTATGTCGTTTTGGCAGACATGCTCAATACCCGCATCCGCGGTGCCGAAGAGGCAGAAGAGCTCCTGGGTATTCCCGTTGTTGGCCGAATTCCGGCTATGAAAGGTGGTAAATAGGCATGGCTAAGGCAAAGAACACCGATAAGCTCGTTGTGCAGAATGCCGCCAAGACCCTTCTGGCCAACATCCGCTTTGCGAGCGTGGATGACCCCATTCGCACCATCACCGTTACCTCCTCGATTCCCAACGAGGGCAAGTCTACGGTTTCCATTAACCTTGCTCAGGCAATCGCCACGAGCGGCAAGTCCGTGCTCCTGGTCGAGGCCGATATGCGCCGCAGGTCCCTTTCCGATATGCTCGGCGTTCGTTCGCGCGGCGGACTCTATGCGGTCCTTTCCGAGCAGATCTCCATTGACCAGGCAATTGTCGAGACGGGTCAGAAGAACTTCTACTTCCTCGATGCCGAGCCGCATATTCCCAATCCTGCCGACATCATCGTCTCTCACCGCTTTTCCAAGTTGGTCAAGGCACTGTCTGCTAAGTTCCAGTACGTCATCTTCGATGCTCCCCCGGTTGGCACCTTCATCGATGCTGCCGAGATTGCCAGCCTGACCGACGGCGCGCTGTTCGTGGTGCGCGAGAACTTTACCAAGCGCGAAGAGGCGCTCAACGCCATCGGTCAGCTTAAGAAGTCCGAGAAGGTCAAGCTCATCGGTACCGTCATGAACTACTGCGAGACCGAGACCAGCGAGTACTACTATTCTTACTACACCAAGGACGGTAAGAAGGTTAAGAAGGGCTCCGACGGTCAGGGCACTTCCAAAAAGGGCATCTTCACCAACCGAGCAAACGTTTAGTTGATTAGGGCCGACCTATGCGTGACATTCATTGCCATATCTTGCCGGGTGTAGACGACGGCGCCGCCGATCTCGATGAGAGCTTGGCGATGCTCGAGGCTGCCAAGCGGGCCGGTGTAACCAGAATCGTTTGCACTCCTCACTGCCGTGATCCCTATTTTGATTACGACAAGATGTGGGATGCCTTTGAGCTGCTGCGCGATAACGCTGACGGTTTTCCGCTCCAGATGGGCTTCGAGGTCAACCATCGAAAACTCGTTGAACTTGGTATCGATGCCGCGGAGCACTTGCATTTCGATGGGACCAACGAGTTCCTGCTCGAGCTTTCGACGCATGCCGATGCGTATGCGTTTAGAGAATACGAGAACACGATTTACGATTTGCAGTGCCGTGGCTACCAGGTGATCATCGCTCATCCTGAGCGCTATCGTGCGGTTCAAAAGGATGTAAGCGTGGCGGAGCGCCTAGTCGATATGGGCTGCAAGCTGCAGGCTTCGGCGGACTTTATTGCTGGTGGTCGCTTTGGTCGCGAGAAAAAGCCGGCCCAGCGCCTGTTCGATCAGAACCTGTACAGCTTCATCGCGAGCGATGCCCATAATGTGGGTCATTACGACTGCCTGGCGAAGGCTCGCGCGAAGTTTAGCGTGCGCGGAGCTCATTTTCGCTAAAATCCGTCCCTAACGTTCGCATTGAATGAAAGGGCAGCCATGGATATCCAACTTAAGACGGGATGCTTTGATGACGCGGCGTTGGTGCGCCGCGTCGTTTTTATGGACGAGCAGGGCTACGAGAATGAGTTCGACGCTATCGACGAGGATCCGAACTGCATCCATGTGACGCTCTATGTAGACGGCGAGCTTGCCGGTTGCTCGCGCGTGTTTCCCGAAGAGCTTGAGCGCGCGGCTGACGCAGAGGCTCCGGTGTCGCCGGCGTGCGACTTGGACGAAGGCGTCGCGGCGGGGGAGACCTACATTATGGGGCGCGTGGCCGTGCTGCCGAGCATGCGCCGTCGCGGTCTGGCGAGCAAGATTGTCGAGGCCAGTGATACGTGCGCGCGTGATGCCGGCGCCAAGCTCATTAAGCTGCATGCGCAGGAATACGTGCTGCCGCTCTATGCCAAGGCGGGCTACACGCAGATTGCCCCGCTGGACTACGAAGACGAGGGCCAGCCCCATGCTTGGATGGCCAAGCGGGTCGTGGGCGACAGATAGGGACGTTCCTTTTCTGCCGGCAGTTTGGGACACTCTTTGGCAATTGGCGCATCAGAACGTTTGGACATACAGTTTTTCGATTCCGTATGTATATATGCGCGCTAATGGGTTATAAAATCTAAGTCTGAACATAGCAGGTCTGCGATGCGGCTCGGGCAACCGGGCCGTTTTTGCGGACGGGGGTAGCGCGAAAGGACTGCACATGCGTCAATTTAAGACCGAGAGCAAAAAACTGCTCGACCTCATGATCAACTCCATCTACACCAATAAGGAAATTTTCCTGCGCGAGCTTATCTCTAACGCGAGCGACGCCGTCGACAAGCTCAACTTTAAGAGTCTGCAGGACCCGAGCGTCAAGCTCGACCAGGGCGACCTGGCTATTCGCGTCTCCTTTGATAAAGACGCCCGCACCATTACCATCTCGGATAACGGCATTGGCATGACCGCCGAGGAGCTCGAGCGCAATCTGGGCACCATCGCCCATTCCGGCTCCGAGGAGTTTAAGACCGAGAACGCCGAGCAACAGGGCTCCGATGTCGACATCATCGGCCAGTTTGGCGTGGGCTTCTACTCTGCCTTTATGGTTGCCAGCCATGTGAAGGTCGTCAGCCGCGCCTACGGCGAGGATGTCGCCCATGTGTGGGAGTCTGATGGTCTTGAGGGCTACACCATCGAAGACGGCGAGCGCGCCGAGCACGGTACCGATGTCATCCTGACGCTGCGCGAGAACGAGAAGCTCGACGCCGACGGCGAGGCCGAGACCTACGATCGCTTCCTGACCGAGTGGGGCCTCAAGAGCCTGATTCAGCAGTACAGCAACTATGTGCGCTACCCGATTCAGATGATGGTGAGCAAGAGCCGCCAGAAACCCAAGCCCGAGGACGCCGGCGACGACTACAAGCCCGAGTACGAGGACTACCAGGAGCTCGAGACCATCAACTCCATGACGCCGATTTGGAAAAAGCGCAGCTCCGACGTTGAGCAGAAGGATTACAACGAGTTCTACAAGTCCACGTTCCACGACTTTGACGATCCCGCGCGCACTATCAGCTTCCATGCCGAGGGTACGCTTGAGTACGATGCGCTGCTGTTTGTGCCGGGCCGCGCCCCGTTCGATCTGTACAGCAAGGACTACGAGAAGGGTCTGGCGCTCTACAGCTCCAACGTGCTGATTATGGAGAAGTGCGACGACCTGCTGCCCGACTACTACAACTTTGTCCGCGGCGTCGTGGATTCTGCCGACGTGTCGCTCAACATCTCGCGTGAGACGCTGCAGCAGAACCGTCAGCTCAAGGCCATCGCCAAGCGCGTGGAGAAGAAGATTACCGCCGATCTTGAGGATATGCGCGACAACGACCGCGAGGCCTACGAGAAGTTCTTTGAGAACTTTGGCCGCGGTCTTAAGTACGGCATCTACTCGAGCTATGGCATGAAGGCCGATGAGCTCGCCGACCTGCTACTGTTCTGGTCTGCCAAGGAGCAGAAGATGATTACCCTGGCCGAGTATGCCAAGGGCATGCCCGGGGATCAGAAGGCCATCTACTACGCCGCCGGCGACTCGCGTGAGCGCTTGGCCAAGATGCCCGTGGTAAAGGGTGTGCTCGACCGCGGCTATGACGTGCTGTTGCTGACGCAGGATGTGGATGAGTTCACGTTCCAGGCTATGCGTGAGTACGTTGCCGCCGATATGCCTAAGATCTACGAGGACGACGCCGCCCGCGAGGCTGCCGAGAAGGCCGTTGCCGACGGTGTCGAGCCCGAGGTCGAGGATCGTCACCTGGAGCTCAAGAACGTCGCGACTGGCGATCTTGATCTGGCGACCGAGGACGAGAAGAAGGAGGCCGAGGACGCCACCAAGGAAAACGAGGACCTCTTTAGCGCTATGAAGGAGGCGCTCGGTGACAAGGTCGAGAAAGTTGCCGTCTCCGCGCGCCTGACCGATGCCCCCGCTTGCATCACCACCGAGGGTCCGCTTTCGCTCGAGATGGAGAAGGTGCTCCAGAAGGGACCCGAGGGCGCGCCCGACGGCATGCCCAAGAGCCAGCGCGTGCTCGAGCTCAACGCCAAGCACCCGGTCTTTGACAAGCTTGTCGCTGCCCAGAAGGCAGGTGACGCCGACAAGATCAAGCAGTACTCCGGCCTGCTCTACGATCAGGCCCTGCTGGTCGAGGGTATCCTCCCCGAGGACCCCGTTGCCTTCGCGGCGGCTGTTTGCGAACTTATGTAGTCTGGTAGTTACGCGGTTCTACGAACCTATTAGTTCCGCCGTTCTAGCGAACGGCGGACCGGCCGACGCTGCAAGCCCGCCAGAGCGGCAATCTGCCTTTCAACTTCGGCGGCATGAC
>CAJJZM010000016.1:0-24453 GCA_905197595.1 uncultured Collinsella sp. | reverse complement strand
CTCAGAATGCGGAAGCGTTCTTCAAAAATAATTTCACTCCGTGGAAAATCGAAAAACGCACGATCGGTACGCAAACCGGAACCGTTTATTCCGTTTCTGATACCGGCCTCATGACCGGCTACTATGAACCTCTGCTTACTGTCTCGAAACATCGAACAGAGCGGCACACCACCCCGATCCTCTCTACGCCTGACGACTTAATCATTGTTGACTTAGCGGAAGCCTATCCGAAACTCAAAGGCATGCGCTTAAGAGGAAAAATTCAAGGGAGAAAACTCGTCCCTTACGACACTCGAGCAAAAATCGTCGCTCGTAAAGACCTCGACAAGTACTCCATCGCCTGGAGCGACGATCCTGTCGCCGTCTTCTTCCTTCAAATTCAGGGGTCCGGAAGACTACGGACTGAAGAAGGCGAACTGATTCGAGTCGGCTACGACGATCAAAACGGATGGGAGCGCTATCGGGCAACGCTGCCCCTCTCGCGCAAAGACATCATCTGTGCACGCTACCTGAGCATCATTGTCTTCTCGGCCGTCATGGCGTGCGCCGCCGCGCTTCTGAGCATCGTCTCCATCCCGCTCTTCAACAGCGTGGGTATCCCCTCGACGGGACAGACCGTCTTTGAGACCGCAATCGCTTCGACCGCGTCCATGCTCATTTCCCTCATGATGGTGTTTCTGGCACAGCCGCTGTTCTTTCGATTTGGACACATGGAGGCGCTGCGCCTTTCCGTCGGCCTGTTTGCCCTGCTCGGATGCCTTGCCATGGCCACACTGAGCTCCTCCAACCCCATCAGCAACTGGCTCATGTCGATTGCTGGGGCGAATCCCGATCCCGCCGTCCTCGGCTGCCTGTGCGCAGGAATTGCCGTACTGGCCCTCGTGCTCTTTGCACTGAGTTGCGCCATCAGTACCAAGGTCTATCGAGCACGCGACCTGTAGGCAAGCGCGGTATCATCGGGCATGCGCCGCAGATCTGGCGCGGTCTTTTATGAGGAGGCGCTCAACCCGTGTCGTGGGTTACAGCAGCATTTGCATCAGCTTTCTTTGCCGGCATCACATCCATTTTGGCCAAATGCGGCATCAGGCACACCGACTCCGACGTTGCAACCGCCATCCGTACTTGCGTGGTGCTCGTATTTGCCTGGGCAATGGCGGGCATTTCTGGATCCATCGGAGCAATCGGCGCCATTCCCGCCAAAGCCTGGCTATTCCTCACCCTCTCGGGACTCGCCACCGGCGCCTCGTGGATCTGTTACTTTAAGGCGCTCAGCATCGGAGACGTCAACAAGGTTGTACCCGTCGACAAGATGAGCACCGTGCTCGCCGTGCTGATCGCCATAGTGCTTTTTGGTGAGACAGGCAACCTGGCGGTCAAGCTCGTGGGAACCGCAGTTATCACGCTCGGCACGTTTTTGATGATCGAGAAAAAGCAGTCCGTCGGCGCAGAACAAAAGCAAGACCGAGCCTGGCTCGCTTACGCCCTCGGCGCCGCCGTGTTCGCGGCACTCACCTCCGTCCTCGCCAAGATCGGCATCGAAGGTGTCGAGTCAAACCTGGCCACGGCAATCCGCACCTGTGTGGTACTTGTTATGGCATGGGCAATCGTGGCTGCCAAGGGAAAGCTGGAGCAGGTCGCGCGCATTGACCCGCGCGAACTCGCATTTCTTGCGGCATCGGGCATTGCGACCGGCGCGTCGTGGCTGCTGTACTACTACGCCATCGCTGCAGGCCAGGTGAGCGTCGTCGTGCAAATCGACAAACTATCGATTGTCGTATCGGTGCTGTTCGCACGACTGGCCTTCAATGAAAAGCTGTCGCATCGAAGCGCCATCGGCCTTTTCCTCATCGTGCTGGGCACCGCCGCGCTCGCGATTTGGAAGTAGCGTCGGTGCCAGGCGAGATTCAGTCCACCCGCAAATCCGTGACACAGCGCCCACACCGGGCTTGAGATGTTTGTATTGCCCGCGCGCTACCGTGCTACTTGCGCAGCGGCTTGGGCAGCGGAATGCCCGCCGCGATGACGGCGGCGATGATCATGCAGACGATACCCTTGAGCGGGAAGCACATGAGCAGCAGGCCCACAACCATGACCGGCTGACGCATAACGGCGCCCATCGTCGAGGCGGTGCAGACGGCGACGCAAAAGACCGGATCGGCGCCGGTGAGGATGGCAAGACCATAGCCCAGGCTCACACCCGAGAAGATAACCGGGAAGAAGTGGCCGCCACGCCAACCAAGGTTGATGAGGGCGGGCGTCAGCATGGCCTTAACAAGACCGGTCGCGATAAGCACGCCGGCGGGAATGGTCAGATAGGTCTCCATGAGCACGTCGGCTTGGGTCTCGCCGGCAAACATGGTGTAGGGCAGGACCGTGCCACAGATGGCGAGCGCCAGACCGGCTAGCATGGCCTTGACGACAGGGCGCTCCCCTATGGTGTGGGCCAACGCCTCGCTCGCGTGCTCCGAGACAAAGTACAGCCAGCCGCAGACCGTACCGATGAGTGCCAGGGGAATAAGCCAGACAAGCTCAAGGTTGCCCACCTGGGCAGCCTCGAACCTCGGCATACCCATACCGCCGCCCATAAGCTGTCCGAGCAGCAGATAGGTGCCCAGGCCGCCGGCAATCGCGATGCCGTAGACCACGGTCTTTTGCGCCTTGGGCAGCTTGATGGTGATCTCGTCGGAGGCGGAATCCTCGTCTTCGTTGGCGCCCTGGCCATCGGCGCTACCGGCGAGCGGCGCCACAAAACCAAAGACGGGCGCGGTAAAGAGCGCCGTCAGGGCGGCCTGGGTACCCAGCAGCGTGAGCTGCCTAAACTCGGCACCAAAGCGACGCATGCGGTCGCCGACCCAGCTGCACAGACCCGCGATAACGCCGGTCAGGCCGGCCTCCGGTCCAATGCTTCCGCCAAACAGCAGCGGCAGCAACGCCGCGAGCGAAAGCTTGCCCAGGTTGTCGTACGGATAGCGACCGTCTTGCTTAACCTTGGCCATTACCTGGTTGAGGTCATCGGTCTTGGTGCCCGTCATCTTTTCGTACAGGCCGATCAGCAGGCCGCCCAGCAGGCAGACGAAAAACGGATACGGCAAAAACCCGAACGGGCCGCTCGCGAGCTCGGGTGAAGCGACGCCCAGCATATGCGGGATCTCGGTCCATAGATAGTCGATACCGCGCTCCATCGCAAAGAAGAACAGCCAGACCGCGGTGCCCGCAAACGCACCGGTCGCAGCCACGCTCACTAAGAACAGCGCACGGTTTTTGGGTTTTGCAAGGGTATCCATCGGGACCTCCCGTGGTCAAATCGACAAAGATACGTTTTATTGTAGGACGAGCAGGCCTCGGGCGGGCTAACCATCTACGCCGCGAACGGTGCCGTTGGGTGCCGCACGAGCGATGAGCCTAAGGCTTAGGCGCCGATAATCGATGCGATTTGACGCAGGTCGTCGGCAAAGTAGATGCCGGTCTGGCGCTGCGGGCTCGATAGGCCCTTGTCGATCATGCGCCCGAGCAGCGACTTAAGATCGTTGTAGTAGCCCCCGAGGTTGTACAGGATGCACGGCGCATCGAGATGCCCCAACGACACGGCGGACATGACCTCGGCAATCTCCTCGAGCGTGCCCGTACCGCCCGGGAAGGCGATGAACGCGTCGCCGAGCTCGATCATCTTGGCCTTACGCTCGGCCATGTCACTCGTCACGATGAGATCGTCAATACCGTCGTGTTGAAACTCTGCCTCTAAAAAAGCTCGGCTCAACGCCCGTCACATGCCCGCCAGCATTGAGCACGCTATCGGCAAGCGCGCCCATCAGGCCCGACTTGGAGCCGCCGTATACCAGCGCGTGGCCGTTGGAGCCAATCCACGTGCCGAGCTCTCGCACTGCAGGCAGAAACGCCGGGTCGTTGCCGACGCTCGCGCCCAGGTATACCGTGATATTCATATTCAGTCCCCCTCGTCGTGACGCGCGTCGCCCGTTCTAGCGTTGGCGTCGGCGATATTCGCGCACACGGCGCGACAGGTCGGCGAGCTCGTCACGATCGAGCTCTTCCAAATGCTCGAGATCGTCCATAAAGCGCGCCATGGTGTCCTTTTGACGCATCTTGATGAGCGTGTTGCAGTAGTTCACCGCCACGCCCGTGAGCATGGCGATGTAGAAGATGCTGATGACGCTCAAAACGACGGTGATAGCGCGGGCAACCGGCGTCTCGGCCGGGATATCACCGAAGCCGATCGTCGATACGGTCTCAAAGCTAAACCAGAGGCCGTCGCCAAACGTGAGGGTCGTGGGCTCGGACAGCCAGACGGCCGTCGAGCACAGCAGATAGAAGACGAGAAACAGGCCCGTGATGCGCGCAAAGCCAGCCTGGCGCAACACGTCAGCAAGCGTCCTCAACTTGTTCATCGCGACCTCTTTTCCCAGACGCCCAATCACATTCGCTCGGTATTGTCCCACGCCTCCCCCGCAAACGGAACTAGTCATTGGGGACGTTCTTAAATGACTAGTCAAACAAGAACGTCCCCAATGACTACCTGACCGTTTAGCGGTGCGGTGGCTGAGTGGGCAGGTTGAGCTGGTATCCTTATGTGATACTGTCTCGACTCGATAGGATTACATGTGAAACCTTCCGCCATCCTTCGTTTGGCTCTATATCGCACCCTAGCCGTCGCGGTTGCCGTACTCACCGTACTGAGCGCCGTCATGCCTGCCCCCGCCTTTGCCGCCGACTCCGACCACCAGGTCAAGACGGTCCGCGTTGGCTGGCTCGTCAACAACAAAGGCTTCCAGGAAGGCACGCCGGGCGAGCGCCTCTCGGGATGGGGCTACGAGTACCTCCAGACCCTCTCGTATTACACAAAGGGCTGGCAATACGAATACGTTAGCGGCACCTTCTCCGAGCTTATGGACATGCTCGAGGCAGGCGAAATCGACCTCATGCCCAACATCTCGTATTCGGCAGAACGCGAGCAGAAGCTGCTCTTTTCCTCAAATCCCGAGGGCACCGAGCGCTACTATATCTACGCCAGGCCCGACCGCGACGATCTAGCCAAGGGTGACCCTCAGGCGCTCCAAGGCCTCACCATCGGCTGCAACTCTGGCGTTATGCAAACTATCGTCGGCCAGCAGTGGCTCGCCAACGAAGACGTTACCTGCACCTATAAAGAAATCGACACCGGCAGCGCCCTCTTTGAGGCGCTTGCAGACGGCGAGGTCGACGCCGTCATCATGAACGACACCATTTCGTCGCCCGATGCGTCACCCATGTTCTACGTAGGCTCGAGCGACTACTATTTTGCCGTTCCCAAAAGCCGCCCTGACCTGATGAACGACATCAACGCCGCCATGACGACCATCGCCCGCGATAACCCGCGCTATAACGAGGAAGTCAAAACGAGTTACTCGACCCAAAACAGTGGCTCGTCATCGCTCACCGGCACCGAGACCACCTGGCTCAAAGAAAACGGCAATACCATCACGCTCGGCTATCTTAAAAACCAACTTCCCTACTGTACGCAAAATGACGACGGCGAGATGGAAGGGTCGCTCGCCTCGCTTGCAACGACGTTGCACGACAAGTTTGACATTACGGTCAAAACAATCGCACTCTCGAACAACAAGCAAATGATCAAAGCCCTTTCCAACGGAACCATCGATGTCGCCCTGCCGTTGTTTCGCGACTACTGGCTCGCCGAGCAGACAGGGGTCATCCAGTCAAACTCGATGGGAACGGTTTCGCTGACCGCCATTCACAATGGCAAAAACCTGAACAGCGACCTTAAGAACATCGCTTGTACAAAGAGCACAATCGTTAACCGTTTTGAGCTCGAAAGTCTCTTTCCGAACGCAACGGTAACCGAGTATTCGAATGACGGCGAGGTGCTCAAAGCCCTCGATGAGGGGAAGGCACGTTGCATCATTGTCCCCAGCACGCGCCTGGAAACTCTCCGCGACATCTACGACATCGAGGATTTCGAAACACAGGAACTCACCAACACGGCACAACTATCGTGTTTAATTTCGCGCGGCAAGCCCGAGCTGCTGGGAATCATCAATAAGGGCATCGTCAATGCAGGTGAATCGCTCTCTGCAAACAGCTATTTCCCCACATCGTACTCGGCGCAAGAATCGGATGCGTTCCGACTTCTCTACCGCAACCGCATCGTCATTGCGGCAGTCGTCATCTGCATTTTGCTCACCGGCATCGTCATCCTTGTCTGGTCGCTTTACCGCGCACAGGAGGAACGGCAGAAAGCCGATGCCGCCAACGCCGCCAAAACCGCTTTCCTCACGCGCATGAGCCACGACATCCGCACGCCGCTCAACGGCATCCTGGGCCTTATCGAAATTGAGGAATTGAGAGAAGGCGACATGCAGGTCGCCCGCGAAAGCCGCGCCAAGGCGCGCGTTGCCGCCAATCACCTGCTGTCACTGATTAACGACATCCTCGAGATGGGCAGGATCGAGGAGCGCAAAGTGACGCTCGAGCACGAATCATTCAACCTTAAAGAGCTGTGCGACAATGCGCTCGTACTGTGCAAGCTCCGCGCATCGGACCGCGGCATAACCATGCTCGACACCAGCGAGCCCTACGCTGTCGACCAATATATGATCGGCAGCCCCACCCATATTCGGCAGATCCTTGTCAACCTGCTCGACAACAGCATCAAGTACAACAAGCACGGAGGCACCGTCACGTTCTCATCGACCATCAAGCCGGTCGACGACGAGCACGCCGTGTTTTGCTTTAGCGTCTCGGACACCGGCATCGGCATGTCGCCCGAGTTTCTAAAGCACATCTACGAACCGTTTGCCCAAGAGGGCAACGATGCCCGCAGTAAATTTCAGGGAACTGGCATGGGCATGCCGATCGTCAAATCGCTCATAGACATGATGGGCGGCACGATTGAGATTTCGAGCGAGGTCGGCATGGGAAGTACGTTCAACGTCCAGATTCCGCTCGATATCGACAAGAACCCTCAGGCAAGAGAAGGTGCGGACGAGCAGGCGATCAGCTGCTCGCTTGCCGGCATGAACGTTCTTTTGGCCGAAGACAACGAGCTCAATGCCGAAATTGCCCAGGCCCTGCTCGAAAGCGAAGGCATCGTCGTAACTCGCGCCGCCGACGGCAAAGAAGCGGTCGAACTATACACTAGTCGTCCCGCCGGCAGCTTCGATGCGATCCTGATGGACATCATGATGCCGGGTATGGATGGCTACGAGGCAACTCGCGCGATTCGTCTGAGCGAGAAGGCCGATGCAGCCGACATCCCCATCATCGCGCTCACCGCCAATGCCTTTGCCGAGGACGCCAAGGCGGCACACGATGCCGGCATGAACGCCCATCTGCCCAAACCGCTCGACTTTAACAAGCTCAAAAACATCCTCGCCCGCATCAAGAAAAACGGAACTGTTTCGCTATAGTTTGTGCCCACCCACCATGCACAGTTAGAAAGGAAGCCAACGATGTTTAGGCCCTTACGTCGAAAGAAACGCGCCATCACTGACGAGGAAGCGCGCGAGTTGCTCGCTATCTGCAAGCGCGGTGTCTTTGCCGTCAACGGCGATGGTGGCTACCCGTATGCCATTCCCGTCAACTACTTCTTTGACGCCGAGCACGACAAGATTTATTTCCATGGTGCCAAGGCTGGCCACAAGGTCGATTCACTCAGGCGTGATGATAAAGTCTGCTTTACCGTTTACGGCAACGAGTGGTACAAGGACGATGACTGGGCTCCCTATGTTATGAGCACCGTGGTCTTTGGTCGTTGCCGTCTGGTAGATGAGACACTTGCGTTTATCGAGGACAAAGTCCGCCAGCTCGCGCTTAAGTACTACCCCTCTGCCGAAGAAGTTGAAGAGGAAATCGCCAAAGACATCAAGGGCGTCCAACTCTACGAGATTTCGATTGAGCATCTTTGCGGCAAGCAGATCCATGAAAAGTAAGCCCAAAAACAGGTCCTGCAAATAGCAAAATGGCTCGGTTCCAACCAGTATTGGAACCGAGCTATTTGTTTATGAAGCGTCGGCGGCTATGTGCGCAAGCGCCTCAACGAGATCCTGAGAACTCACGGGTTTGCTCAGATGCGCGTTCATGCCCGCCTCGCGCGAAAGCCTACGGTCGTCGGCAAAGGCATTGGCGCTCACGGCGATAATCGGCGTGGTCGCGGCGTCCTCGCGATCGAGCGCTCGAATCTGACGCGTGGCCTCAAGGCCATCGATGCCGGGCATCATGATGTCCATCAATACCACGTCGTACTCGTGCGGCGCGCTCGCGGCAAACGTCTCGACGGCAGACTCGCCATCTTTAACATGTGTCACGACGGCACCGGCGCGGTCGAGCGTAAACTGTGCGATCTCGGCATTCAGGTCGTTATCCTCTACGAGCAAAACACGCAGGCCCTGGATCACGTCGCTGTCGCCTGCATCCACGCGAACTGCCTGGGGAATCTCGGAACTCTTGCACTTCTCAAACGGCAGGCAAATGGTAAACGTCGTCCCCCGCCCCAAGGCGCTCGTAAAGCTCATGGTTCCGCCCATAAGCTCGACCAACTGTTTGGCAATAGACGCGCCCAGGCCAGTTCCCGATGAAGCGCCTTCCACCTGCTGTTCCTCGCGGCTGAACGGCTCGTAGAGGTGCTGTTGAAACTCCTCGCTCATGCCAATGCCGTTATCGGCGATCGTGTATTCATAGACGGGGACACCGTCCACCGGCTCCACCTCGCGGCATGTCAGGCGAACATAGCCGCCCTGGCGGTTGTACTTGACGGCATTACCGGCAATATTGAGCAACAGACGCTTGAGGTGCGTCACGCTCACCCGGGCATAGGGATGATCAAGAGTCCGTTGGTCGCAGATAATTGTCACCAGGCGCTCCTCGGCTTGGCGCTCCAGAATATCGCACACCTCACGGTTGAGGGCCACCATATCTGTAGGCACGAGATTCAGGTCGACCTGCCCGCTCTCCAAGCGGCTCATATCGAGTGCCTCGTTCGCAAGGTCGAGCAACAGTCCCGACGCCGTCCAGATCTTTGAGCGGCACTCAGTCTGCTTTTGCAAGTCGTCCGCGTTGGCATTGCCCACCTCGACCATACCGCGAATGCCGTTGATGGGCGTGCGCAGGTCGTGACTCATGCGACGCAGGAACTCCGTCTTTGCAGAGTTGGCAGACGAAGCTTCGCGCGCCGCTTTTGCCAGTTTGTCGCCATAGTCGCGCTCCTGCAGCAACAGGTCGGCAAAGCGTTGGCTCTCGGCGCGGCGGCGCACCAACACAACAGTGGCTATAACACCGCCGTAGAGTGCCAACACGCTGGCAACAACAGCGGCAACAACCTCAAAGTAACGCTGCGCGGGAGCATAGGTGTACACGTAAAAATCGCGCGCTTTACCAAATGTGCCCAGATACCACTCACCGCTGTCGTTAACCAATCTGACCTTACCAGCCAGGCAACGCTCCTTAATGCCGTTGACAACGATGGCATTCGTCGCAGGCAAATCGAACACGCCTGACACGGCGGGCTCAACAGCGTTGGTCGCAACGACCTTACCGTCGTTTTCGATCACGATATTGCCGCTATCGATGGTCTCATAACCATCGAGCAAGCTCTGCAACTTGAGCGTATTGCTCGCGACCGCCTTGGCGCTCTGGTGCCTCACCGCGACAACGATGCCCTCACCGTCCCGCCGGGCCACGCAGCCAATGTCTGCGACCGAATCGTCCGCAAGCGTAATGCGAGCGGTATAGGACTTAAGCGGATGGGCTGCCACCTCCAGCACAGGCGCCTCTTTGAGATTCGCGGCGAGCGACTCGTAGCCCACGTCATCCTTCGAGGACTCGGACACCAAGTTGCCCGATGCATCCGTTACGATCAGCGCTGTCACATTAAACTGGTCAGCATATTGCTCCAACGTAGCGTTATCCACCGAGCCGTCGCGCTCCATATCGCGCGCCGCCTCTCCGGCGATCTCCATAACGCGAATCAGGTTTTTGGTCGCATAGGCGCTGTTGAACGCATCGTAGGAAAGGCTCTGTGTCGCCACGTAATCGACAACGTCGGCAAAGCGCTGCTCGGCCTGAGCTGTCGTGTAGGCGTAGCTCGTCACGCCGGCAACAATCGAGAGCGCTATCCCCAACAGGACGACGATGAGCCATTCCCGTGCCGAACGATCGCCCCGCTCCTGAGCGGTGTGGTCGGACGCATCAATCATGACAGGCCCTCCACATTCAAAAAGGGCGAAGGGTCATCAAAATACTTTGACACCAGGCGCTCCATGGTGCCATCGGCAAGCATTTCTTGGTAGGCATGGGTGAGCTTAACGTCGATGCCGCGTGTGTCGTTGATATCGAAAGCGGTGCCCAAACCAACCTCTAGCAGCGGCTCAGACAAAATGCGATACGTCACGCCATAGTCTTTTTCGTAGGTGAGCAGCGAGGACTCATGCGCGGCGATGGCGTCGACTAGGCCCTCGACAAGCGCCGGGTTCAGGTACGAGCGGTCCGAAAAGCTGTAGAGCTCCTTAATCTGCGGAACGTTTTCATTGGTGTGATTGAGCAGAATCGATTCGGGCTTGGTGGTGGACTGGACCGCCACGACCCTACCCTCAAGATCGGCAAGCGTGTAGATATCGCTTTCGGGATCGACAGCAACCACCTGTCGGCTCGCAAGGTACGGCCCCGCCCAGCGATACTCGCCTTCGCGGCCCGTCATACTAAAGCTGCCCATGACGCAATCGAGCTCGCCGCTCGCCAGCAGCTCTTTCTTCTTTTCCCAGTCGATCAGCTGGTACTTTGGCTTGTAGCCAATGCGGCCCAAAGCCTCGGTCAAAATATCGACATCCAGGCCAACAATATCGCCGTACTCGTTGCTATACACAAACGGTGGATAGAGGTCGCTGCCAACGTTGAGCGTCTTAAGGTTGTCGTCTTTGACCTGCGAGGCGGCTGCGCCTTCTGATGCAGACGCCGCGGCCCCATCATTCAACCCGGAACAGCCAGCTATCGCCACGACAAAGGCGCCCACCACTGCAAGCGCAACAAACAACGATATGGCGGCCGAGCGACGAGGTCTTTTCATCGAGCTCCAGACGATCCTGTTTACAGACTCAAGAGCAAAGATATTAGCAGACAAAACCGCGCTTGCGCTCAATGGTTACAGATGCTTTACCATACGGGGCCTTCCAGCCAATCTGGCAGACAGCCCCGCATGCAGCACTCACTTACCGTGCATTAAAAACGTAGCGGTCCAAGCGGTCGCACGCCTCCCTTACACGCGAAAGCGGCAGCGCCAGATTCACGCGAATGTGGCAAGGTCCATGGAATGGACGGCCGTCCTGATAGCCCACGCCCACACGCGCCCCCTCGTCGAGCAGCCACTGAATATCGTGCCCATGCACGCAGCACCACTCCGTGCAGTCCAGGAACACCATATAGGTGCCCTGCGGGCGCGAATAGGACACGCCCTCAAAATGCTCGTCCACGTAATCGCAGAAGTAGTCAATGTTGCCCTCGATAACCTCGTTGAGCTCATCGAGCCACTCGTAGCCCTGCGGCTGGTAGGCGCCGATAAGCGCATGCATCGAAAGGACATTCATCTCGTTGTAGTGGGTCTTATTGGACACGGCGCACACGCGGTCGCGCAGCGTCTCGTTATAGATGATGTGGTAGCTGCCGACCAGGCCCGCCAGGTTAAACGTCTTGCTGGGCGCATAGAGGGCGACCGTGCGCATGCGGGCATCCTCGCTCACCGACTGCGTCGGGATATGCTTGTGACCGGGCAAGATGATGTCGGACCAAATCTCGTCCGAAATCACCACGCAATCGTGCCGGCGATAGATGTCCATGGCGCGCTCGATCTCGTCGCGCTCCCATACGCGGCCACAAGGATTGTGCGGCGAGCAGAACACCGCGGCGTGGATGTGGTTTTGGGTGAGCTTGCGTTCCATGTCCTCAAAGTCCATGCGCCACACGCCCTGGTCGTCGAGCTTAAGCGGGCTGTGGACAATGCGATAGCCCGCGGCTTCGATGGACTTGGTAAAGCCGATGTAGGTAGGGCTGTGGACCAGCACCGCATCGCCCGGCTGGACATACGCCCGCAGGGTCGACACGACACCGCCCAGCACGCCGTTTTCGTAGCCGATATGCTCCGGGAGCAGACCCTCGACGCCATTACGTCGGCTTTGCCATTCGATGATGCGGCCGAAGTACTCGTCGCGCGGATCGAAATAGCCAAACATGGGATGCTGGGCGCGCTGAATGATGTGCTCCTGGACCGTGGGCACCGTGGCAAAATTCATGTCCGCCACCCACATGGGGATGCGGTCGAAGCCCTCGTCGGGCGCGTTCGGAGCCATGCCAGGGATCTCGCCCCAGGAGTCAACGGCGATGGCGTCCATGCCGTGGCGGTCGATAAGCGAAGTAAAGTCGTATTTCATGCTGAGCTCCCGTGCAAAGCGGATTGTTTTGATAGGCGTTATTGTCCACCAGCGTGGGCGATTTTGGCACGGGGTTTGGCGTTGAATTTGGCGAGCGCCATCGAATGGCTGGCTAGTCCCGCGCGTCGTTGACGGCGGTTACCGTCAACTTGGATCCGTCAACCGTAAAGGATATGTCGAGCCCAGCGTAAGCCAAGTGGTAAATGCGGTTTGGCTCGTGCTTGCTACCCGCGCGGCGCGGATCTTGGCGAAGGACCTCGACCAACCCGGGGAGCTTCGTGGGCGGGACCATCTCCTGCAGCGCTTGCGGGAAGTCAACGTCGAGCTCTTGCCACGGCGCATCCTCAATCCAGCCGCCGGTCGCATCCGAGTGGCAGTCCGCAAACGGAATGTAGGGCTTAATGTCGTAGATGGGCGTGCCGTCACGCAGATCGGCCCCTAGCACATGGATGATGGGGCCATCGTCGGTAAGCCCGACATGATCGAGTTTGACGCAGGTAAGCCCAATGGGATTAGGTCGAAACGGGCTGCGCGTGGCAAATACGCCCACGCGCTCGGCTCCACCCAAGCGCGGCGGACGCACGGTCTTCGACCACTTGGCGTTGGTGCCGGACCTATCCTGTGTCTTGGCATCGGCGGCGATGTCTTCGGCCGCGCCGCCGGGTGTTCCGTTTTCAAAGCGCCAGAGCAGCCACAGGTGAGAGAAGGAGTCCAGACCCTCAACTGCCGCGCTGGAGGCAAATTCCGGCTCAAAGACGATGCGTCCCTCAAGATGGGGCGCCAAAAAGCTGTTGCGCGGGATGCCGAACTTTTGCGGCAGGTCGGTATGTATGTGTGCAATAGGTTTCATGCCGGTCATTGTACGGCATGAGGGCATGCGCGATGCGCGTAATCCCTCACCGCGACCGCCCCTTTTGCAACCAACGGTTGCTTGGAAGGGCGTCGGCCGCCGCGTATGCTTAAGCCAACAAGCAGCAGAAAGGAGCCGTTATGGCCTTTGCAGAAAAACTCATCGCCGTCCGTCGCGCCAACAACCTTACCCAAGAGCAGCTTGCCGCCAAGCTCTATGTCACGCGCCAAGCCGTCAGCCGCTGGGAGCGCGGCGAAGTCACCCCGGGCATCGACATGATGAAGCTCATTGCCGCCGTAACCGGAGAACCGCTGTCCCACCTGCTCGAAATGCCCGAGCACTATTGCCAGAGCTGCGGCATGGTGCTCACACCCGACGACTGCGGCACCGATGCTGCGGGCACCGCGACCGATCATTACTGCAAGTGGTGCTACGACCACGGCAAGTACACCTACGACACTACGATGGAGGCGATGATCGAGGATTGTGCCCCGCGCCTGGCACAAAACACCGGTATGTCGCTCGACGAAGCTGTCTCGCTCATGGGCGCCGTGCTGCCGCAACTGGAACGCTGGCGCGCCGTGCAAGAAAACGAGGAGCGCTACGGCGCCGAAGCGCGGGCGCGCTATGGCGATGAGGCTATCGATGCAGCAAACGAAACGTTACTGGATATGGATCCTCAGACATGGAACGACATGAAGGAACTTGAACGCGCTATTCTGGGCCAGCTCTCGATTGCCATGAGCGACGGCGAACCGGATGGAAGCGAGGCTCGCAAGCTTGTCGCGATGCATCGTCGCTGGATTGCTCTCAACTGGGGATGCGAGCCCCAAGACGAGGCGTACTTGGGCCTCGCCCACGGCTATCTTGCCGACCAGCGCTTTGTTGACTACTACGACAAGCCCTGCGGCACCGGCGCCACGGCGTTTCTGGTACAGGCAATCGAGTCGTCGTTGACGCGTGCATAGACCGCGGCGGCTTTGGGTATTTCAATCGAAACCTCAACCGATTGGAGACCTATGGCTACTGATCACGAGCTCGCGCTCTACGTTATGACCGGCTGCCCGTATTGCATAAAGGTCAAGCGTTTCCTGGCCGATAACGGCGTGACCATCCCCGAGCGTAATATCTCGACCGATTCCGATGCCGAGCAGACGCTCATCGCCGTCGGCGGAAAGCGCCAGGTTCCTTGCCTATTCATCGACGGCAAACCACTCTACGAATCGAGTGACATCATCGCATGGGTACAGGAGAACCTGCTCTAGCGTTCTATTGCGGTCGGCCGGCCCCAACGCACAAACCCATACGGCACAAACATGTACGTCAGCATCCAAAGTCGATATTTTTCGACATCTTTGGATGCTGACGTACAGCTATTTGTGGGCAGTCGTTGGGGACGTTCTTAAATGACTAGTTACTTGTATTTTTGTCTACAAAATTGTATACAAAAAGAGAAGCCGCCTCATGGAGCTCATCGCTCGATGTTGCCCCGATCGGGATGGTTACATCATTTACCACGCCCTTGTCCCTCCTACGCGCAAGGTGCTCAGGGAAATCGGAATCGATCGATAGGAGGCGCTATGGACGCTAAACAGCTCGAAAAGATGATGGGGTTTGCTCCCGGTGAGCTAGAAAAAGCCGCAGCGGCATACGAAAAAGATGAGTGGCCGAAGGGCCACACCGTCAAGTTGGGAAGGCCGCCGATTTCCGATGAACCAAGCGTTGTTTTATCGGCACGTGTGGGCGAATCGGTTCTTGAAGCATTTGACGCAAAGGCAAAGCGCCATGGGCAAACGCGCACGGAGCGACTCAGGGAACTCATTACACTCGATGCAATGATTGCCTAGTCCCCTGCCGAACCAAACATGTACGTCAGCATCCAAAAACGATATTTTTCGACATCCTTGGATGCTGGCGTACAGTTTTTTGCATGGGTCCGGCACAGGCGATCCGTTCTTCTCCGTCCCCAAGGGATCATTTAGCCACAAAAGCGGGCGATGGGCGCAAGCTGCTGCTCGCGAAAGACACGGTCGACAGCGGCACGGTATTCATCGACCTTTTTGGTCTTGCGTACGAGTTTGTGAACGGTCGCGGGATCGGCGAAGGCGCATTTGGCGTAGAACCACCACTCCTTCATGCGAAAGACCGCGTTGCCCCCAATCTCGTCCGCATAGGCCGCAAACAGCATGTCATGGAAGCGTTGCAGCTCAGCGGCGGTAGCGGCAGGGTCGCCCTTAACCATGCGAGCCAGCGCGGGATTCGCAAGCAAGCCGCGCCCCAACATTACGTGGCGTGTTCCGGGATAGGCCTTCACCAGCGCATCCATGTCCTCAAGATCAAAGATGTCGCCGTTATAGGCCACGGGGAACGGCGCCCGTTCCAGCGTCTCGCCGTAAAACTCTTTGCGCGGTGAGCCCGTATAACGGTCCTTTTGCACGCGCGGATGCACGATCAACTCCGCCAGCGGCATTCGGCAATAGAGGTCGAGCACGCGCTCGTACTCGTCATCGCATTCGAGCCCCAGTCTGGTCTTGACCGACACCGGCAAGGGCGAGCGTTCGCACACGTCGCTCAAGAACACCTCGAGCTCATCCAAATTGCGCAGAAAGCCCGAACCCTTGCCCTTCGCGACCACCGTACCCGAAGGGCAGCCAAGGTTGAGGTTGACCTCGCGGTAACCCATATCGGCAAGCACCTGCGCCGCCCACACAAACTCGTCCGCATTCTTGGACATCAGCTGGGGCACCACGTTAAGTCCCTGGTTGTTGGCAGGATCGACCTCTTTAAACGCCTTGCCGCCAAAGCGATTGCCCACCCGCGGCGGCGGCAAAAACGGCGTGTAATAACAATCGAGCGCGCCGAAGCACTCCGCATGCACGCGACGGAACACATGCCCGGTAATCCCCTCCATAGGAGCCAGCGATAAATACATCAACATCCATTCTCAAATCAATGTGACAAAGGGACTGTCCCTTTGTCACATAATACGCCCACCGAGGGCGGGGGTTCTCTATACTGAGTCACATATGACGGTATCGCGCCAAAGGAGAACGCCGTGACCACGTCGCAGATATCCCTGCTCGCGCTCATCTTGGTTGGGGGCATCGGCATCCTGCTTATCGGAGTGAGCGCGCTCATGAAAGCCGCCGCTCGCAAGAAAGCCAAGGCCTGTACCGCCGTGACCATGGGAACGGTCATCGACCATCGCTTTATGGGCGAAGGCAGGATGTATCCCGTTTTGGAATACGCCGTCGACGGCACGCAATACCGCGCGAAAAAACAATTCCGTGGCATAAAGACCAAAAGCTTGTCGGGACTCCCCATCCGCACGCAAGCCACCGCCTACGAAGACGCCAAGGGCTGGCTGCACGTGCAGACAGGCCCCATCGCCCGCCTAGGCACCCTCGCGGAGCAGCTTTGGCCCCTCGGTAGCCAAATGACCGTGTACTACAACCCCAGCAACCCAGACAAAAGCTATGTCGAACGCCCCATCGTGGGCAACTTTGCCACACTGATGTTTAACATCGCAGGCTTCTTGCTCATCGCGATGAGCATCTTGCTCTATGTTCTTATCCAGCGCTAGCTCAAACTGATGCGCCCCGCGCCCCATGCGCCGCAACGACCGTTACGACACCAAGGATCAGCCATGGCAACACTTTCCGAACAAGAACGCAAGCGTATCCAGCGATACTGCATCTATCCCAAGATTGCCGGCGCAGCGCTTGCCATGGCGTTTGTGCTGCCTTTTTTGATCATTCCCTTCGAAATGATTGACGATATCGTCTTCCATCATGAAAGCTTCCAGGAGACAGGCATGATGACCGCCTTGGTGCTCGCCGGCATTGAGCTCGTCATCTTCTGCTACTGCACTCTCGCGCCGCGCTTTGGCATGCGCGGCAAGCAGTGGAGGGAAATGCAGCACCGGCTCGCCGTCGAGCAGGCTGAGAAAGACCGCTCGGCACAAATCGCAGGTGTTATCGGTACGCAGGCCGCCGCGCGCCTGCTCAAGAACAGCGACAACGAGACCGCACGCAACCTGGGCGGCGCGGCAGAAGTCGCCGCTGCCGTAGGCGCCGTCGCCACCGCGGCAGACGTGCTCGCCGAAAGCTTTGCCAACGCAAAGGCCATGGCAGAGGCCTGTGGCGTGCCTATCCCCCGTGCAAAAAAGTGGATCGTCGCGCTTGTGGCGCTACCCCTCGCGATCGTGTGCGGTGCCTATATCCCGCAGCTGGCGCAGGGAAACATCGAGATGCAACAGAACGCAGCGGCCGCGGCCGAGCAGATCGCCATCGCTCGCAAGGCATTAGAGCCCGCATGCGAGCACGTGTCCGCCGATGATCCCTACGAGCGATATCAAGATTACGGCTATCATGTCCGCGGCTATCTGCACGAAGGCGACTCCGACGCCCAGAAGACCTATACGTATCTGGACTTTGACAACAAGGGGACGCTCAAGGAAGTGAGCTACGCGGCAGAGGTCGACCCCAGCGCGAGCCTCGAGGATAACCTTGCCCGCATCGAACGCGAGCTTGACGAGCTTTCCTCTGCCGTTCAAACCGTTGACGTCAAGACGGTGAGCCCCGAGCTCTTGGCACCGCAGAAACTCCCCGAAGAGTTTAGGCAGGCATTTTTGAACGGCTCACTCTACGAGAGAATCTCTATCAGGACGAGTGACGACCTCATCAAAACGTATTACTCGTTTGATACGGATCCCGAGGACGAGTTTGACGAGTACACCCATCCAAGCGTCCGTATTACGCTGATGGGCAAAACAAACTAGAAGGCGCGGGAAGGGGCCACCCCCTTCCCGCGCCTTTTCATCCAATGTGACAAAGGGACTGTCCCTTTGTCACATTATTCGGAACGTAGGGCCTCCACGGGGTCTTTCTTGGATGCGCTGCGGGCCGGCAGTAAGCCGGCAACGACTGTCAGCAGCACCGAAATCGCGATGAGCACCAGCGCATCCTGCACGGGCAGGCTCATCAGATTGGGGACCTGTTTGACCGCAAGCGCCCAGGCATTGACCGGAAAACTCACGAGTACCACGACGACGATGGCGAAGACGCCAGCAATGAGGCCTTCGATGAAAGTCTCGGCGTTGAACACGTTGGCCACATTGCGCTTCGACGCGCCGATCGCGCGCAGGATGCCAATCTCCTTTTTACGTTCCAGCACGCTGATGTAGGTGATGATGCCGATCATGATGGAGCTGACGACCAAGCTGATGCTCACAAATGCGATGAGCACCAAGCTGATGGTGTTCACGATATCGGTCACCGAGCCCATGATGATGCCCATGTAGTCGGTGTACGAGATGGCCTGTTCGTCGTGGCCGGCGGCTTTGACCTGCCTGTTATAAGCATCGATGTGATCGAGCACGCGCTCCTTAGCCTCAAAGTCGCGCGGGAAAATCTTGACCGAGATGGGGTCCGCCTCGTCCGCATAGCCCAACGTGGTCAGATTGTTATCGTAGGTGAGCTTCGAAGCCTTGGCATAGCTCATCATGAGCGAACTCAGGTCCTCGGCGTCCATGTTGAAGTGAATGGCACGAGCAAAGGCGCTCGCATCCACACGCATAGCGCTCGCCAGGTTGGCAAAACTGGATGACACCTGCGTCGCCATCTGGCCCATGAGCCCTGCCGCGCCCGCCTTGAGCTGAGCTGACACCGTCGCCGCAATCTGATCGCTGATTGTCTTGGTCACCTGATCCATAGCCTGCTGCAGATACGGAGCCAGCTGCTTTTGCACATAGTCGGTCATCGCCTGTTGCAGGCGCTCGGCCAGGGCATCGCCTCCGAGCGCCTTGAGCTGGGCCAGGATTTGCTGGGCTGCGGCATCATGCTCAAGATACGCCGAGAATGCGGCAGCGAGCTTTGACGCGTCCTTAAGATCTTCGGGCGACAGCGCCTTAAACTGATCAGACCGCAGAAAGCCCTCAAACAGCTGGTTGGCGAGCACCCCCACTTGCCGCATCTGCTCGGGCGCAAGCTCCAACCCATCGAAGATACCCAAGAAATCTGGAGCCGGCGCTTTGGCCATGATGTCGCTGAAATCGATGTCTCGCCCAACACCCGAAAGGTCAATGTCCAACCCGGACAAATCGAGACCAGAAAGGTCCATGCCACCTGCCGCGCCCGAGAGCGCAGACGTATCGAGTGAGAACGCGCTCTTCAGTGCCGCCTCGTCTACGCTGAACATACTGCCCAAATCCACGCCCTGCTTGGCTTCGCCCTGCAGCTCGTCGAAGGTTTTGCCCGTAAAGACATCCGTCTCGGGGTGGGCAAGCTGCTCCTGCACAATCTGCGAATCGGCAGCACGCTCCATAAGCTGGCGAGTCAGCGCATGCGTATAGACAATGCCCGGGGACAATGCGCTCGCGTTTGCCGTCTCGTTGGGTCGCACCACGCCCACAATGCGCACGTCAATACCGTCGGCAACCTTGGCTTTCATAAAGTCGGCGTCGCCAGACATGTCAGTCCACATGCCGGTCTCTTCGTTTTTGCGATAGGCATCGGCCGGCGACAACACCTTAAACGTCGTGGACAGTGCATCGTCGTAGGTAAAGTCGCTGCCGGTCTTGGGCGTCTTGACCTTGCCGTCGGCCGTCATGGCGCTGTTAACCAGGTCGTTGAGCTCATCGATATCCAGCGCACCGATGCTGTAGAGCGTGTAGTCGCCCACCGTGCCGCGGCTCGAAAGTACCATCACGGCTTCGTTGGCAGACGTGGGCCAATGGCCGGCGACGACATCGTACTGGCTGTCGAGCAGGCTCTGGTCGTCAATCATCTCGTTAAAGACCGAGGTTCCCATGGAATCCATGCTCACCGTTGCCGCCGAACTTGCGCCGCCGCTCATGGCCTCGGTCATAGCGTTGGGCACCAGCCGGACAGGCTTCTCATCGCCCTTGCCCGCACGATAGACAACCGGCGTCACGCCGTAGCCGTACTGGATAGCGTTGACCTCTTTATTGATACCGTCGCCGTCGTCGTCAAGCCATGCCTTAAAGCTTGTCATATCGTTAGATTTAACACTTGCGAACATGTCCTTTACGGCTGTGACCACAGGGATCTTGTCGGTTCCCTTAGCTTTGCCACCGGTAGCGTCATCGGACGAGCCCTCGCCCTTGGACGCCTCCTCATCGGTAGCCCCATGGCCGCCCATCATGGACGACAGGTCGTAGTCTTGTTTGGAAATCGTCAGCGGGTAGCTCGAGAGCGTGTCCTCCTCGACCTTTTTGATGTAGTCGTTTACGCCGTTGGACAGCGCCAGGATCGCCGCAATGCCGATAATGCCAATCGAGCCCGCAAAGGCCGTCATGGCCGTGCGACCCTTCTTGGTCATGAGGTTTCGGGCAGAAAGCCCCAGCGCCGTCACAAAGCTCATCGAGGTTTTGCGCGTGGGCTTGGCCTCGCGACGCGCGGCCTCGGCAGCATCAAAGGGATCTGAATCGTCGGTGATCTTGCCGTCCGCCAGGGTGACGATGCGCGTGGCGTACTGGTACGCCAGCTCGGGATTGTGCGTGACCATGATGACCAGACGGTCGCGCGCAACGTCCTTGAGCAAATCCATGACCTGCACGGATGTCGTTGAGTCCAAGGCGCCGGTCGGCTCGTCAGCCAGCACAATCTCGGGATCGTTGATCAGGGCGCGGGCAATAGCCACGCGCTGCATCTGGCCGCCCGATAGCTGGCTCGGGCGCTTGTTAACGTGCTCGCCCAGACCGACTGCCTCAAGCGCCTTGCGTGCACGCTGGCGGCGCTCGGCATGCCCCACGCCCGTGAGCGTAAGCGCCAATTCCACGTTTTCCAAAATGGTCTGATGCGGAATGAGGTTGTAGCTCTGAAGCACAAAGCCAATGCGATTGTTTCTGTAGGCATCCCAATCGCGGTCGCTGAAGTCCTTGGTCGAGATGCCATCGATCAACAGGTCGCCGGAATCGAAATGGTCGAGTCCACCAATGACGTTGAGCATCGTAGTTTTACCCGAACCCGAGGGACCCAGGATGGCTACAAACTCGTTATCGCGAAAAGACAGGCTTACGCTGTCGAGCGCTACCTGCGTAAACGACTGCGTAACGTACCTTTTGCAAATATCTCTGAGATCCAGCATGGACGGCAACCTCTCTCGCGCGGGCGCGCTCGCCCGCTCCCCCGCCGTTCACGTTCGGCGCGCTTGTCCTACTCTATCCTCATTTTTGGCCGATACCAGTGAGGAATGTAACGAACCGCGCCAAAAAACGAACGGGACAGCACGCCGCATGGCGCACCATCCCGCATATAACATCCCCGATGTGACAAAGAGGCTGTCACTTTGTCACATTCCAATGCGCGCTACTTTTCGAGCCCGCACGGCATAACGTTAGCGCTGCCGCGGCGAGCCTCAGTCACGGCTGCAAAGAAGCGATAGCCGCCCGAGAAGTTAAAGCACTCAAAGCCATGCTGCGCCAAAATGCGGCAAGCAATGTAGCTGCGAATGCCGCTCTGGCAAATTACGTAGACCGGCTTGGCCCGGTCGAGCTCGCCCAGGCGATTGCGCAGATCATCGACGGGAATGTTTACGAAACCATCGATATGCCCGCGCTCATACTCCCCTTCCGTACGAACATCGAGCAGCTGCACGCTGCCATCGCGTGGCAAGTTGGGCTCATCCTCCCAATGCCACTGCGCCAGTATGCCGCGATTGAGGTTCTCGATCATAAAGCCCGCCATATTGACGGGATCCTTCGCCGATGAGTACGGCGGCGCGTATGCTAGGTCCAAATCCTTAAGCCTATCGCCGCGCATGCCTGCCTGGATGGCAGTCGCCAGAACGTCGATACACTTGTCCACACCATCGATGCCCACGATTTGCGCACCCAGCAGGCGCAATCCCTGCTTCTCGAAGATAACCTTCATGGTCATGGGCGTTGCACCCGGATAATAACCCGCATGCGAACCGGGCGACAGGACCACGCTGTCGCAGTCAATTCCCGCCGCGTGTGCTGCCTTTTCGGATAGTCCCGTGCTTGCCGCCGTCAAGTCGAATACCTTGATAATCGATGAGCCCAACGATCCGCGGTAGCAGCTGTCCATGCCGGCTATGACATCGGCAACGACACGCCCCTGCTTGTTGGCGGGGCCGGCGAGCGAAATGACCGCGTCCTCGCCGGTCACCTGATGCGTGACCTGCGCGGCATCGCCCACGGCATACACGTCGGCAGCAGAGGTCTCCATGCGGTCGTTGACCACAATAGCCCCCTTGATGCCCAGTTCGAGCCCCGCCTCTTGCGCCAGATGGCTCTCAGGTGCCACGCCAATGGCAAGCAGCACCATATCGGCTCCGATAGGGTCATCGCCCGCAACATGGGTGACAACGCGGCCATCAACTTCCTCAAAACCTGTCACATCGGCCTTGAGGCGCAGATCAATACCGTGCTCACGCACCTCGGTATGCAAAAGGGTCGCCATGTCGTAATCCAGGTTGTTCATAAGCTGGACGGGACGCTGCAGAAGGGTCACCTGGAGCCCTAGCTCGCACAGATTCTCCGCCGTCTCGACGCCAATGAAGCCGCCGCCGATCACGACGGCACTGCTCGGTCGCCGCTCTCGAACATAGCTGTGAATACGCAGCGTGTCCTCAACGGTGCGTAGGCTAAAGATTTTATCCGAGTCGATGCCCGGCAACGCAGGGCGAATCGGCTTTGCACCCGGCGACAGGATGAGCTTGTCATACGTCTCGACAAATTCCTCGCCCGTCAGCATATTGCGAACCTCAACCGTATGCGAATCGGGATGGATGGCAAACACCTCGTGACTCGTCTTGACCGCAATGCGAAAGCGATCCCAAAAGCCCTTGGGAGACTGCAGCGTCAATGCGCTCTCTTCTTCTATCACGCCGCCAATGTAGTACGGAAGCCCACAGTTGGCATACGATACAAAACCCGTGCGCTCAAAGATGACAATTTGGGCCTGCTCGTCGAGTCTGCGCAAACGTGCCGCCGCCGATGCGCCGCCCGCGACGCCTCCAACGATAACCACCTTCATAGCCAACGCACCACCTTTCCCGTGTAGCCGCTTATGCCGCCGATATTCTTGACACTGCCATACCCAGAACGCTTAAGAAAACTCACAGCTTGGTTGCTTCGCGCACCGCTCAGGCAATGCACGAAAAGCTGCGTGCCCTTGTCTGGATACAGCTCAAGCACCTGGTTGATACGATCGAGCGGAACGTTGACGCTGCCCGGAATGTGGCCCTGTCCATACTCGTCAGCACTCCTCACGTCGAGCAGCACCGCCCCCTTAGAAGCCTTCCATTCCTGGACGCCCACATTCATGTCCGGTCCTGCAAACAAATCAAACAATCCCATAGCGCACTCCTTTGCTGGTTGCTTTGGGCAAGTATGCCAAGGCACTGCGGTCGCGTTCTGTGACCAAGTCACCAAACGGAAAATATGTTGCCGACGGCAGATACAGCTGCGCGGTAGGTCTAGACCAACCGTGCCAACCCATCTACATCACGCACGATAATCCGTCCGCGCCTAACCTCGATGAGCCCGTCCTGCGCAAGACGGCTCAGAGCGCGCGTCACCGCTTCGCGCGCAGAGTTGATGTCGCGTGCAAGCTCGTCTTGCGTTACGGCAACTTCTGCTGTGCCCGCAACTCGGCAATGCTCGAGCACGTAGCTGGCGACGCGCTGATCGAGACGCTTAAAGAGCATCTGCTGCAGCACGCATACCACCTGGGAGTAGCGCTTCACCTCAACCTGGAGCATAAAGGCCTTAACGTAGACATTATCGCGGGCGAGCTGGACGCACACGCTCGCAGGCACCACCAAAAGCGATGACCTGCGTGCTGCAACCACCATGGTGTCAAATGAAATCTGCTCGATAACGCACGAGGCCGTGGTGACACAGCACTCTCCGCAGCCAACCCTAAACAGCGTGACCTCCTTGCCTTCCTCGGAAAGCAGGCTCACGCGAATGTCACCTTCGATAATAAAGATAATGCCGGTGCAAGAATTTCCGCTGCTACCGATTATCTGCCCGGCATCAAAGGATCGCAGCGACGAGCGCTCTGCCACGAGCGTCTGCTCATCGGATGTTAGTTGTCCCCAAAACGGCAACCGCTCGACCATGCTGCCGACCATAGCCGCCCCCTTTCGACGTATACCCATGATGCTACCCCGAAGCAGAAAAAA